>JAPLKX010000643.1 GCA_026387845.1 Candidatus Hydrogenedentota bacterium
TCCCCTTCTTCTTCAAACAGTGGGGTGGACTGAATAAGAAGAAGAACGGCAGGATTTTACAGGGGAACATCTACGGAGAAATGCCACCTTTGCCAGCCCTTGGCTAGCCGCCAATTCTCTGTTATCTTATCTCGTGCTGCAAATTCAGCGAAACACCTTCGGCCGGTAGTTTCACTTCCATCCTCGGCGTCGCCGGCGACAAAACCGTTACGTTTCCGCTGATGTCCCGGGCTGACGTTCCTTCTTCGCCCTCAATGACGACGGCTGGGCGGTCGGCGTTGTCGTACAGCCGGCAGTCGATGAGGTCGATGCCGCCGATGGTTGTAGCGAGACCGTCCCGGCGGGCGTGGAACAGGATGGGCGGGCGGTCCCCTTTGATGGCGACGTTGCTCCACTTGCAGTCGACGAACCGGACTCGGGCGTTTTCAGCCACCTTGTCGTAAACATACGCGCCGCTGCCCTGGGTGTTCTCGACGGTGCAGTTTCTGAACTCGATTGTTCCCTTTGGCCCGTCGTCTTTGACGGCGCCGACGGCGATGCCCGCGTCTTTCCCGCTTCTGACGTAGCAGTTCTCGAACAGGATCGAGAGCGGCGCCGACTCGCGCGACAGCGGCCGAACATACACGAGCATGCCCGCGCCCGCATTGTCCTCAAAGATGCAGTTGCGGATCACGCAGTTCTCAAGCCGCTCTTCCGGCCCGTTCGGTTCAAGGTCAATCCCGGCTTCGGGCGCGGTTCCGCTGGTGCCGGACATCACGCAGTTCTCGATCAACAGGTTCACCGCGCCGATCACGCTGATACCCTGCCGGTGGTGGTCGTAGCAGACCACGTCGCGGATCGTCACGTCGCGGCAGTATGGCTGCTTATCCGTGCAGCCGATGTAGATGCCGTCGCCCCCGCTGCTCTCGAGCCGCACGCCCTCGACCTTGATGTTCGTGCAGCCCGTGAAATCCAGCGTCATCCGCCACTCCGCCTTCTCGTACGCCTCGCTCTGGTAATCGGCCTTGCGCATCCGCAGCGTCGCACCATAACCGCGGATCGAAATGTTCGAAGCGTCCGACACGCCGAATAAACTATCTCCTTTGCCTTTGAATTCGCCCGCCTTTGCGAGCACCACCACGCCCGGTTCGAAAATCAACTCGAGATCGCTCCGCAGCTTGATCGGCCTCACCACCCACGGCGCGCCCACGTACGGCACCACGACCTCCGCCGCGCCCGAATCTATCGCCGCCTGCACAAACTCCGTCGAGTCGTCGGCATTAAATCCCCACCACGACACCACCGCCCGCTTCTCCGTCCCCGCCTGAACCTGCGCTACCTTCTCGGCGTTCGGGGCAGCCATGGCCGCCAGGGAGGCGGTCACCGCCAAAAAAAGCAGCAACCGGCGCATCGTCTATTCCTCCCAAGGCTGAAGGAGGGGCCGAAGCCCCTCCTTTATGCAGGCGAGACGCCCGCACCACAATCATCGAGCAGTTAATAGTTACAGAGAAGCGCCCAGGTCAAAGATCTTGGCGCATTCCGGCGTAACGGGGAACTCGGTGTCGGGATATTTCCTGAACTCGCAGTGACCGTCCATATACAGGACGTTACAGCCGCCGGGGATGTGGTTGAACCCTTCGACGCCGGTCGAGAGTTCGTCCCAGTATACGGCCAGTTCCGACTGGGCCTTGGCGCTGGCGGCGGGGTTATTGATGTCGGTGATGAAGAACCGCTCGATGCCCTCGCGCAACCGGTACAGGGTGACGTTGCCAATGGCTGGGTTGGGATGCGGCGTGAAAGGCAAGTCCTCATCGGGCGTCCCGCCCCCGCTTGGGTAGCCGAGCGCTCCTGCAAACTCCACAAGTACAAGGAACACGCCCGTTTCGAGATCCGGGCTGCCCGAAGTCAGCAGGTCGTTATCGGGTATTGCCCAGCCCAGGTACACGTACGACGAGTCGCCCTCGCGCTCGATCTGGAAAATGCTGACCTCGCCGTTTTCGTCCACGAACGAATGATTCCACCCGGAGCCAGGATACGTCAGCACGTCCGGTTCCGTTGCGTCCGACGGGCAGACGAACAACTTGAGGTCCGTCAGGTACTCGGGGTAGATGTATCTCGCAGCTGGCGAGAATGAACCGTCGGAAAAGTCCCCGAGGTAGGAGACCGGCGGGAACTTGCCGCCTTTTGCTTCGCCGCTGTACATCTTGAAAATGATGCCCCACTGCTTGAGGTTGTTTTGGCAACTGCTCCTCCGCGCCGCCTCGCGGGCCCGTGCCAGCGCCGGCAACAGAATCGCCGCCAGTATGCCGATAATTGCGATCACGACAAGCAATTCAATCAATGTAAAGCCGTGTTTCCCGTGCTTGCTCATTTTCGAGACCTCCTCTGCGCGTGCAGGTAAAAGAACCGTAACAAAATCCCAGCGCTTCTCCTATAGAGCATTGGTGAGAGAATTTCAAGCTGGACAGCCCGAAGGTTGATGATGACAAAACCTTCGCCGACACCGATAGCAGGTTGCCCGGCTCCGGCAGGGAATCAGCGCGGCGTCAGATTCCGGCGGCGGCCAGCGCCGGCAACAGAATGGCTGCAAAAATCGCTGCAATTCCCAACATTACGATCAATTCGGCAAACGATATGCCTGCTTTTCCGCCTCTCCACATGGTACATGTCCCCTTGCCACCATGCGCGAGTGCAGGATTAGGCGCGCGGATGCGCGACGCCGATGCGCGGCGCTTCCTACCCGACCTGCTCCGCGGCCTGTCAGCCTGCCCCCGGCAGGACTGCCACTGTTGGAGGTCTCATCGGGCCGGACCGTACTACATTTATCGGTGGTAGTCAAGAGATTTTTTCCACCCCCAGTTTGTATTTTGGCCCGTTCGTGTATTTTGGGGTTATCGCGCAATTGCTTCGTTTTGTTGTGCGGCTTTGGCTGCTCCCAATAATCCGCAATCCGCAATCCGCAATCACCCCCTTACTCCAGGGCTTCCCACCGGCGTAAACCCATGCGCGACAAGTACGTCGGAATCACCTTGAACCCTTCCCCCATCGATTCCAGCGCGTCGGAGAACGCCCGTTTCCGCTCGCCTTCGGCCGGGCACAGCACCGTCAGCGACCCGCCTTCCCCGCCCGCGCCGTTCACTTTCCAGCCGATTGCCCCGTGCCGCCGCGCCAAGTCAATCACGGCCCATGCGCTTTCCGAAACCAGCGCCGGATGGAGCGCTGCCTGGGCCTCCGTATTCTGGATCATCGCCTTGCCGAACGCCGCCAGGTCCGCCGAATACAGCGCCTCTTTGCCTTTGACAGCGGCCTCCCGCAGCGGCTGGAGGGCGGATTTATCGGCGTCTTTCCTGTCCAGGCGGTCAATGACCTGGCGGTGGACATCGCTGGACGAGTGGGTCCGGCCCAGGTAAACCAGCGCCAGCCGCCGCTCGAGTTCCCACCACAGGTCGTTGGGCAGTTGCAACTGTGACACGCTCGCCAGCGGGTAATGGAACATGTCCATGTAACAGATCCCGCCGTATGCGCTGCACAACTGATCCTGGATGCCGCTCTGCAGCTTCAGTTTTTCCGTCTCGACCCGGTGCGCCAGCGCCGCGATCTCGTGCGGCGTGTGACGGCCCGGCGTCAACAGATCCAGCGCGCCCAGCAGCGCCACGCTCACCGCCGCCGACGTCCCCGTCGAACATCCCGCCGGCGCAGACGAATACAGGTTCACCTCGAACGACAACGACCGCGGCAGATCCATGATGTCGATGCTCGCCTCGAGAAGCGGATGCCGGTCGTACGCGTCCACCGGCGGCTGGATCGCATAACGCTCGTTGAAATTCTCCGCGTTGATGACGATCGTCCCGTCTTTCCCTTTCTCCGTCTCACTCACATAAATCTGAACTTCCGCATACGGATACACGCCGATGTTGAGCACGCAGCCCGTCTCCGCAAACCACGTGTCCGTCCACCCTCCCAAATCGCAGATGCGAATCGGCGCCACCGCGTTGATGATGCGTCGCGTTGCTCTCATGAACGTCTCCTGCCTCCGTTCTTCACTACATGTTAGTTGCCGCGCGCGCCACGCGCAACAAACCATGTCCCGCAATCTCTCATCATTGGTATTACACTGTTACGGGGCGCCGGGCAGGGGGTCCGGGAATATACTCTCACCCGCATAGGAAATTTTTGCCGTACCAGCCCATAGAGCGTTGGGACCACTAAGGTTAGGAAGACGTTAAAACAACCATATTTAGTATTGACACCTTCTCTTAACCACTATATAATGGGGTAGTTAACGCTTTTGATGCTGCTGCAGTCTGGAGGTTGCGGCGGTGCGAGAAAGCAAAAAACACCCGAAAAATTGAAGCAAAAATGCGATGCACGGGCCATTTTTCTGGCTGTTTTTGGGCCGAAAGTGGTGGTTTTTGAAGTGGCCGCAGCTCCCAGGAAATGCAGGTTTTGCCGGCATATTGCGGCGTTTTCAACGACCGATTCGGGCGGTGGAAGTAGGCGCTGACCACGCTGGGAAAACCGTCTGGATGTCTGTGCCCGCACTTTGAATCAGCGTGAGAGCCACCGGTAGCAAGCATGGGAAGGAGATGCCGTAGGATGGCGATTGACAGAATACGCAAACGCGACGGACAGATAGAGCAGTTCTATCCGGAAAAGATAACGGTTGCGATATTCAAGGCCGCGGCGGCATGCGGGGGCAGCGATTACGACCTGGCCGAGGCGCTTTGCGCCAAAGTCGTCGAGCAGGTCGAGGCGCAGTTCGACGGGCGGGTCCCCGACGTTGAAAGCATCCAGGACCTTGTCGAGCGCACCCTGATCAAAGAAGGCCACGCCCGGACCGCCAAAGCCTACATCCTCTACAGAGAGAAACGGGCCGGCGCCCGCAACATGAACGCCCTGATCGGCGCCACGATCGAAATGTTCAGCGATTACCTCGGCGACCGCGACTGGCGCATCCGGGAGAACGCCAATACCCAGAAAAGCATCAACGGCCTCAACAATTACGTGCGCGAGTTCTTCACCAAGAACTACTGGCTGCACGAGGTATACCCGGCCGACGTCCGCGACGCCCACGAAAACGGCGACGCCCATATCCACGACCTCGGGTTTCTCGGCCCCTACTGCGCGGGCTGGGACCTCTATCAACTGCTTCGCGACGGGTTCGGCGGCGTGCCCGGCAAAGTCGAAAGCTCGCCCGCCAAACACCTGCGGTCGTTCCTGGGGCAGATCGTCAACAGCACGTTTACCACCCAGGGCGAGACCGCCGGCGCCCAGGCATGGTCCAGCTTCGACACGTACTGCGCGCCGTTCATCCGGTACGACAACCTGACCTACAACCAGGTCAAACAATCGCTGCAGGAATTCATCTTCAACATCAACGTCCCCACCCGCGTCGGGTTCCAATGCCCCTTCTCGAACCTGACGTTCGACCTGACCGCCCCCAAAATGCTCCGCGAGAAATCCGTCATCTGCGGCGGCAAACCCACCGGCGACACGTATGGCAGTTTTCAGGCCGAGATGGACATTTTCAACCAGGCGTTCTGCGAAGTGATGATGCAGGGCGACGCCAAGGGCCGGGTGTTCACGTTCCCCATCCCCACCCTCAACATCACCCGCGATTTCGACTGGGATTCGCCTTCCGTCGACGCTTTCATGGCGACCACCTGCAAGTACGGGATCCCGTACTTCGCCAACTACATCAATGCCGACCTCTCGCCCGAAGACGCCGTCTCGATGTGCTGCCGTTTGCGGCTCGATACCAAAGAGCTTCGCAAACGCGGCGGCGGCCTGTTCGGCAGCAATCCGATGACGGGCTCGATCGGCGTTTTCACGATCAACCTGCCGCGGATAGGCTATTTGTCGAAATCGAAACAGGAGTTCAAGGCACGGCTGTGGCGGCTGGTCCAGGTGGGCAGGACCTCGCTCGAACTGAAACGGAAAATCATCGAGCAACAGTCCGAGCGCGGCCTCTACCCGTACTCGGCCAACCACCTGCGCGACGTGAAAGCCCGCACCGGAAAATTCTGGCATAACCACTTCAGCACCATCGGGGTGGTCGGGATGAACGAGGCCCTGCTCAACTTCATGGGAAAAGACATCGCCAGTCCCGAAGGACTCGAATTCGCCATCGAAATCATGGGCTACCTCCGCGGCCTGCTCGTCGAAATCCAGCAGGAGACCGGCCACGTCTACAACCTCGAGGCCACGCCCGCCGAAGGAACCGCCTACCGGCTGGCGCGGCTCGACAAGACAAAGTATCCCGAGATCATCGCCGCGGGCAACGGCACACCCTACTACACCAACTCCACCCAGTTGGCCGTAGGGTTCACCGACGATATCTTCGAGGTGTTGCAACTGCAGGACGAACTGCAGACTCTTTACACCGGCGGGACGGTGCTGCACGCCTACCTCGGCGAGAGCATCGACGATATCCAGGTGTGCAAGCGGTTCATCAAGAAAGTTTTCACCCAGTTCAAGCTGCCGTACATCTCGATCACGCCCACGTTCAGCGTGTGCAACACCCACGGCTATCTCCGGGGCGAGCAGTTCAAGTGCCCCGAATGCGGCGGCGAAACCGAGGTCTGGTCGCGCGTGACCGGTTACCTGCGCCCGCTGGCCAACTACAATGACGGCAAACGGCAGGAATACTACGACAGAAAGAAGTTCCACATCCCCGAACTGCTGGGCCGGGCGGAGGCTGCCAATTGAACATAGCCGGCGTCGAGAAATGTTCGTTTGTGGATTATCCCGGGCGGTTGGCTGCGGTGTTTTTCGTGCCCGGCTGCAACTGGAACTGTTTCTACTGCCACAACCAGACCCTGCTGCGCAACGAGGGCCTGCGCCCCCGCGTCAGCCGCGAAGAAGCGTTTAACCTGTTGAACGCGCGGCGCGGCCTGCTGGACGGCGTGGTCGTGACGGGCGGCGAACCTACGTTGCAGTCCGGCCTGCGTGAATTCATCGCGGCGGTCCGCGACCTGGACTACCTGGTGAAACTCGACACCAACGGCAGCCGGCCCCAGGTGCTCGGCGCGCTGCTGGCCGAGGGCCTGCTCGATTACGTGGCGATGGATCTGAAAGCGCCGATGCCAAAATACGAGGCCGTGTGCGGCGCCCCCGTGGATCACCGCCACATCAACGAGAGCATCGACCTGATCATGTCCAGCGATGTCGAATACGAGTTTCGCACCACGGTCGTGCCTCAACTGACCCATGCCGACGTCGTGGCGATCGCCCGCAGAATACAGGGTGCGCGCCGCTACGTGTTGCAGCAGTACCGAAACCCCGCGCTGTATTCGCCCGATGAAAAAAACCACGACCCGCGCCTCGACGCGCCGCCCCACGAATCCGCGTGGCCGGCCCACGTCCTGGCGGAAATCGACCGCCACGTGGTCGAGTGTGAGACGCGCGGGTTCCAGCGCAGCCTCGAGGCCACCTCGGCGGCCTGAACCGGGTTCTCGCCCGCACTTCAACGCCTGTTAATACGTCCGTCCCGGCCTTCGATCTCATCCATTCCCGCGTGGTACACTATCTGCGTCTCCCAACGAGGATTTGGTAATGAACACGGCGCGGTTTCGCTTCGGCGTTTTACTGATTTCACTGGTTTTACTCGTAATCACATCCGGCTGCGGCATGATCGCCGACAAAGACCGCATCCGCATCGCCAAAATCAACGATGATTACGTCACACGCGGCGATTTGTACCGGGTGCTCCGTGAGATGCCCGACGATGAACGGCCCGCCATCCGAAACAAAGGCGACCTCCTGCACGTCCTCAATACGTACATTGACGAGCAGGTCAAGGCGCCGCTCGTGCCCGTGGTCGAACAGCAAATCGGACAGGGAAAAGAACTGGTGCCCCGGCAGGCCGCCGCGCAGCGGTTTTTCGCCGAACATCCCGATGATAATTACCAGGTCATGTACCAGATCCAGGACCCCGCCGCCGTCGACATGACTCAGACCCAACTCGACCTCGAAAAGCAGGTGATCGAACTACGCATTGACCGAGTCTTCGACAAGATGAAGGCCGACGCCGCCGTCATGTACACCGCGGTCAACGCCTATAAAAATAAAGAGATCGTCATCGAAGACAGAGAGTTCGAGCAGGAGTACGGGTTCCGCAAAGACAGCCTGAAAACCCTGGAATGGACCAAATTCCGCGCGATACGGTTTCCGGAGTTCGAGGCCGATCCCCTACGCAGCGCCGCCGATATACGCAGGCGGATCAATGCGGGAGAGACCTTCGAGGCCGTCTACAACGAAATGGCCGCCAAGAAGCCCAGCAGCATCATCGAATCCGAAATCGAGAACAACCCCAGCCTCGAACGGTTCAAAGGGTTCTGGATGAGCGCGTCCGGCGCCGAGAAAGGGACGGTTCTCGGGCCCGTTTTCCTGCCCGAATACCAGATGATGGTAGAAGTTCAGGGGCGGACGAGTTCGCGCAACATGCCCGCGGCATACCTCGTGCTCGAGGTCCTTGACCACAAGGCCGAGCGCACCCTGACGCTCGACGAAGCTAAACCCAAACTGGCCCCAACCATCCTCGTATCCAAAATGATGCAGCGTCTCCGCGAACAAAACCGCGTCGAAATCTACGAAGACAAACTACCCGACCCCTCGCTGTTCGTCGACCGCTTCGGCCAATCCACCGTGCCAATGTAAGGCGGGGGCGCTTTTTGGAGTGCGGCAGCTTGCTGCCGCTTTTTCTTGTAATGCAAGCCTTTCCCTGTAATCTATGTTGCACCTGCCAGACAGAGCTTTCCTGCGTGAAAAAGCGGCAGCAAGCTGCCGCACTCCAAAAAGCGCCGTTGTTGGCAGCATGTTTTTGAGCAGTTTTTTGGCTATTTTCTGGTGGCTAAAGTTTAGCTTGACGGCGGATTCTTTTTTATCTACATTCCTCCCGTGCTCGCAACCGGGCGGGCGGTAACTCTGGGGTATGCACTCTTATTTGCACGTGGAGGGAGAATCACCATGGACATCAGCAGACACCTCGAAGAACGCGCCTGGGCCTTCAAGGCGCTGGATGAACTACAGGCATTCCTCGAAGACGCCGATTTCGAAGGCGGCGTACCCGAAGAACGAACCCTCATCGAGCGGAAACGAAAAGAACTCCTTGAAGGTAAATACCGCGTCGTGTTTCTTGGCGCGTTCAACGTCGGAAAATCCGCCCTCATCAACGCCTTCCTCGGCGACGAATACCTCCCCACCATCCTCGAGGAATGCACCACCAAAATCGCACACATCAGCCGCGGTGATCTCATGACGGCCGTCCTGAACCTCCATCACAAATCCACCGACGACGACCTCGCCGCGTTGCGCCTCGTGATCGACCACGCCGGGATCGAGGCGGACGTGTCTGAAGTCGAAGGCCGGTCTGAGATCAATATCACGTTCGCCAACCCACACGCCCGCGACCTGCTCCGCGTGTTGCGGCCGCTCACGACCGTCAATGCCGAGGAAGAATTTCCGCAACTCCGAGCGTTGCGCCAGAAGTTTGACGAGGTATTTATCTCCCTGCCCAACGAGTTCCTCCCGGACGACGTTGCGCTGGTCGACTCGCCCGGCGTACACAGCATCAGCGAAACCAATACGCGAATCGCAAACGAGATCATCCCACACAGCCACGTCGTCGTCTGCCTCATCGACAGCCAGAGCGCCGGCAACGAGCAAAACCGGGATTTCGTCGAGCAAATCGTCAGCCACCGGCACCGAAAACTGTTCTTCGTCATCAACAAATCCGACCAGCTCAATTTCGAAGAGATCGACCTGCAAGGTTACCGCGGCCCCGCCAAGGACCTGTTCCGCAGCCTCGATGGGGTGGTCCACCGGCCAGAGACGTTTTTCGTGTCGAGCCTGTACGGGCTGGTGGGCGCACAGTTATCAAGCGGCAAGATCACGTTGAGCGATATCGATAACAACCGCAAAATTAAAATCCCAATGTCAATGCAGCGCGAGTTCCTCATGGACGACCGCCCCACCGCCCGCGTCGCGACTCACCTCATCGAGCAGAGCAATATCGACCGGCTCAGAACGCGCCTGCTCGAATATCTCTACAAGGAAAACCGGGAAGGCGCCGTTCTCGAATCCGTCTGCCGGTTCCTCGACAACCGCGCCTGGGCCTATCTGCGCCCGCTCGAAACCAAGCTCGAATTGGCCAGGGACAACCCGCGGCTCACACACCTCGACCGAACCCAGGCACGGCTCGCCGATCAACTCGCCGACATCCGCATCAGGGCCGAACGCGCCACCGCCATGTACGGCGTAATGTCCGGCGGCGGCGAGTTCGACGGGGCCTCGTACACGGGCTACGAAGCCCTCGTGACGAAGGTGTTTTCCGAAATCGAGCTCGAAAAAAACGTCATGCAACCCGTGAGGCTGTGGCTCGCAAGCCGAAAGAACGTCAAAGACGCGCGCAGAAAAAATTTTGCGCCCATCCGCGAGAAACTCGAGCTCGCCATGGACGCCTACCTGGACCGCGTCCGCGGCGAACTCAATCGCGCCATCGCGGCCGCCGAGCAGTCCACCTTGGCGCAGATGGGCCCGCTAGGCGCCGGCATATCCGGTGACGCGCCCGTCGAGGTCAAGCGAGGCGAAGTCGGCCCGGTGCGCGCCCGCCTGGCCGGCTCCTACATTGGCTACGGTATTCTCGGCCTCCTCGTCGGAGGTGGGCTTGGCGCGGCGGCCGGCGCGGCCGGTTTCATACCGCCGCTGCCCGAACTCGCCATGCTGCCCCCGCAAATCGCCGATGCCGTCGGCGCCGTCATGAACATGACCGCCCCGTACGCGCCACAGGCCGTGGTCGTCGGAGCCGCGGCTGGCAAACTGGCGGGGCTCGCATTGGCGCTGCTCCTGCGTGCGGCGACAGCCACCCGCGTCCGCCGCAACCGGCTCGCCGCCCTGTGTCTCGACCGCACCCGGCAACTCCTGGCGCGCACGGAAGGCAAACCCGCCGTGCCACCGGTCCTCGATCAACTCAAGAACGGGCTGGCTGTGCGCCGCGACCAGTTCGGCGAGTCTGTCCGCGCCGTGTTTGCAGACAAAATCTCCGGCTTAACGCGCGAGATCCGCGTCATCCAGGAAGAAGCCGAGGCACTGCGTGAAAAACGGCGCCAGACTATCGCCCGGCTCGAACCCAAAATCGAAGCCCTCGCCGGGTTGCGCAACAAAGCCGCCAACATCGCCGAAGCCAACGCACCCAAAGTCGCAGTGTAACCACGTTGGGACGCCCACCGGCCGCGCTTCTTAGCGCGCCCGGGGGTGCCCCAACGAACCAGTGGACGCCGTGGACACAGTGGAAATGGTGGACGCTGTGGACAAAGAGACTGCTGCAGTCTGGCTGGATTGGATGTCCACTGCGTCCACCATGTCCACAGCGTCCACGGCGTCCATTTGCACACTTGTAGCTCTCCTTGACATAAAAGATACGCGCGTATACAATGGAGGTGTAATGTGTGGAGTCAGGGCGAGTGAAACGGAGTGCAGCCTGTGAGTGAAGGCGATAACCCCGGTACAGGAACTCTGGCGCAAGCATCCCGCACCAGACGTGTTCGAAGGTTGGCAACCGCGAGCCTAATCCTGGGCATTCTCGCGTGTTTTCTGCCTTGGGCCGGGGCCGCCGTATTTCATGCGTTGGGTTTTCAGGCCGAATGGCGTCCGCCTTTCGTGGGAACGCTTATGCCTGTTTCTTATGTGCCGTTTGAAGTCGCAAAAATTGCCTCGCTGTTGGTTGCTTTTACCGCCATTGTCATGGGGCATCTCATGATTTTCCGGGGCGGTGGGACGCGCCGCTCGCTGATTGGCGCCTTGTTCGTTTACCCTGTGGCGGGGCTGTTCATTTTGTTCTTGCCACCTGTGGCGCGGGTTCTTTCCCAGGTTATTCCTTTTTATCAGGAACTCGCGTTTTTCGCGCTGATTGCAACGCCGGTGGCCTTTATTCTCGTGCATCTAGTCGCCGGGTTCAGGCGCGTCCGCAAAACCGGCGGAGTGATCTGGCGCCCCGTGCTGGGGGCGATGCTCGGGTATTTCAACGTCGCGTTGATCGCGCTGCTCGCCTTTTCATTGTATTCCAAGGGCCGCCATAACTGGGATATGGCCGTCTGCTCGAACAACCTTAAGCAGATAGGATATGTGTTGCGCGAATATGCGAACGAGAGCAAAGGTGCTTTTTACCCCCCTTTGTCCTCGCAACCCGGCGTTTTGATGTTCTCGCCCGAAGGGATTCCTCATCAGGACATGATCGCTCCGCGCCTGACGTGCCCGCTCATACGGTATGCGCAGCAGCCGACTACAGGACCCGCCAGCCCCTTCGACGACCAGAGCTACTTCTACCTCGGGTACGCCGTACGCGACGACGACGACGTCCAGGCATTTGCGCAGGCATACCGCAAGCAGATCGCCAAAGGCGGAACTTTTGAGGGAGACCTGGTAGTGGAAAACAGCGAAGGAACCCGCGTTCTCCACAGGCTATCCGAACGTGTGTGGGAGGCTCTGCGCACCGAGGGCACAGTTCCAACCAACGAGATGTCCGCTCTTACTCTTAGCAAGATCCCCGTTCTTATCGAACGCGACCTCGGCCATATTAACGCTGATAATGAGGAGGGCCCCAACCGCATCCGTGGCGCCTGGGTCCTCTACTTTGGCGACGACATTCGGTTCGTTCAAAGCGGCACATGGCCCATCACCGAGAAAACCCAGCGCATCCTCGCCGAACTCGCCCAGTCGCCGCCGCCAAAATGAACTTGGCACGTTGCGCACCCTGTAGGTCCCATCTCTGAATGGGACCGGGCCTGTGGGTTTGTCCGGTCCGAATCGGAATTCGGACCTACGTTCTCCTGTCAGAACAAATTCGGCTCGAACAATTGCCGCAACGGATATGCCACCAACGCGCCAATTCCCGCCGCCACCAGCGTGAGCGCAATCGCGCTGGCCGCCAAATGCAATGCCGCCTTCTTCCCCTGCAAGTCGTACACCTTTTTATAGGCACTGAATTGCCACAGCAGCGCCACGACCGCCGTTCCCAGATATACCGGCGTCAGCCACCATGGTACGGGCGCGCCCGATTCACGCAACGCCACCGACATCATCCGGCTGAAACTGAACCCGCCGAACCCCGCCCCGGCCAGGTACGCCACCACCGGCAGCGGGATCAGCACCGGCAGCAGCGTCCGGCTCAGACGGCCCGCCGCCCACCCAAAATGTTCGCGCCGCCCGCCAAAAAACGGCGCCGTCATGGTCAGCGCGCCCACCCACAACAGCCCCGCAACCGGAAACGCCACCAGCCAGTGGGCCGCCTGCAGTTTCGTCGAAGCATTGAGGACGGAAAAGTAGTAGAGGATCAGCGCCGCGCAAGGTTCCGGCAGCGGGATGGGAATGCCCGTGCGTCCGTAGTACGTGAAGACGTAGTACCAGCCGACGCTGACCGCTACCAGCAGCCAAATCAGGACCGCTTTTAGCACGTCTTTCTTGTAGCGCCAGGTCATCAAGCCCATGGGGTGTCCTCACAAGCCCGGTCGCGGCGGCCTCTGGTTTTGCCGCCGCCTCACCCGCCAAACCATACGCCAAACCACGTAGGCGATCAATGCGATCAGCCCCGCCGTGCCCACGATCAGCGGGAGCACCATCGGACCAAACCGGTTTTCCGGCGGCGTCTGCCCCGACCCCGGCGCGACCGGCTGCGCCACGGCCTGTCCTGCCAGCA
>JAPLKX010000733.1 GCA_026387845.1 Candidatus Hydrogenedentota bacterium
ACACGCCCGACCCCGATATCGCCGCCGCGGGGCTTCAAGCCTACGACGCCGGGCGGGCCGGGGGAAAACCGCCGATTCTGAACTCGATCAGTTCTACCCGGCTGGGGATGTTCGACCTCACCCGCATCCGCCCGTTCATGCCCATCCTGCTGACGTCCGAGCGCGAGCAGGACGGGTCGGCCGTGCCCAACCGGTCCGGCCGCGACAATTACGAAACCGCGCGGCATCTGCGCAGTGTCGCGCTCGAGTATGGGATTCCCATCGAGCACCTCATATTTGATCCGGGCATCGCGCCCATCGGCAGCGATACCGAAGGGATCTTGAAAATGGTTCTCGAATCCATGGAACTGATGCACGCCGATCCCGATTTCGCGGGCGCCCATATGTCGGTGGGGTTGAGCAATTTTACAGTGATGCTGCCGGCAAAAAAGGCTGACGGTTCGCCCGTGAAAGGGCCTCTGGAAAATGCGTTCATCACCATCGCAAAACCGCGCGGGCTCGATTTCATTATTGGGTCGGTGAAGCGCAACTATCAACTGTTGCCGGAGGACCATCCGGCGATGGCGTGCCTGCGGGATGTCCTGGCGTGTGACGGTTACGACTGCGTAATGCGCGTAATGACTTACTATAGTTGAAATTTGAGATCTGAAGCGAAGGGAAATGAGATGGCGAGCATGCTGAATCCGATGAAGATGCCTGACTGGCGGATTGCCCAAGACGCTGAAAAAAACATGAAGATGGTTTACCAGTTGGCGGATGAGATGGGCCTCGAACGGATGGAACTGCTGCCGTACGGCCATTACGTTGCGAAGCTGGATTACATGAGCATCCTGCACCGGCTCAAAGACGCCCCGGACGGCAAGTATATCGACGTCACGGCGATCACGCCCACGCCGCTGGGCGAAGGCAAATCGACGACGACGATGGGCCTGATCCAGGGGATCGGCCGGCTGGGTAAACGGGTCACGGGGGCGATCCGGCAGCCATCGAGCGGCCCGACGTTCAACATCAAGGGCTCGGCGGCGGGCGGCGGTCTGAGCCAATGCATCCCGCTGGCGGAATTCAGCCTGGGGCTCACGGGCGACATCGACGCGATCAACAATGCCCACAACCTGGCGATGGTGGCGCTCACGAGCCGGCTCCAGCACGAGTTCAACTACACCGACGAGGTGCTCTCAAAGAAGAAACTCAAGCGGCTCAACATCGACCCGCGCAACCTCGCCATCGGCTGGACGATCGATTTCTGCGCACAGGCCCTGCGCGACATCATCATCGGCATCGGCGGCAAGATGGACGGGTTCATGATCCGCAGCGGGTTCCAGATCACGGTATCGAGCGAGATCATGGCCATCCTCGCCGTTGCCACCAGCCTGGCCGACATGCGCAACCGCATCAGCAAGATGGTGGTCGCATTCGACAAGTGGGGCAACCCGATCTCGACGGCCGATCTCGAGGTTGACGGGGCAATGACGGCCCTGATGAACCGGGCCATGAACCCCAACCTGATGCAGACGATCGAAGGCCAGCCCGTGCTGGTCCACGCGGGGCCGTTCGCCAACATCGCCATCGGCCAATCGTCGATCCTGGCGGATCTCGTTGGGCTGAAGCTGGGCGATTATCACGTCACCGAGAGCGGGTTTGGCGCGGATATCGGGTACGAAAAGTTCTGGAACCTCAAATGCCGGTACAGCAAACTGACGCCGAATTGCGCGGTTGTCGTTGCAACGGTTCGGGCGCTGAAGATGCACGGGGGCGGCCCAAAAGTTGTGCCGGGCACGCCGCTTTCCCGGATCTACACTGATCCCAACCCGGGGCTGGTCGAGAAAGGCGTCGACAACCTACTCGCCCACATCGAGACCGTCAAGAAAAGCCGGGTCCCGCCGGTGGTGTGCATCAACCATTTCGCCACCGACACCGAAGACGAGATCGCCGTCATCAAACGGGCCGCAGAAGCCGTGGGGGCGCGCGTGGCTGTATCGCGCCACTGGGAACTCGGCGGCGAAGGCGCAACCGAACTGGCCGAGGCCGTACTCGACGCCTGCAAGAAACCGGCGCACCTGCGGCTCCTCTACGAGGATGACACGCCCGTCAAAGACAAGATTTCGCGCATCGCCACGGAAGTCTACGGGGCCAGCGGGGTCACGTTCTCGGAAATCAGCGAGCAGAAAATAAAGGCCATCCAGGCCGACGACGAGCTCAAGCGGCTCGGCGTCTGCATGGTAAAGACCCACCTCAGCCTGTCGCACGACCCCGACATCAAAGGCCGGCCAAAAGGATGGACCCTGCCGATCCGCGACGTCCTGATTTATTACGGGGCGGGCGTCATCGTGCCCGTCGCGGGCGACATCAAGCTGATGCCGGGCACCGCGTCGGATCCCGCATTCCGCCGGTTCGACGTCGACACCGACACGGGAAAAGTAACCGGGCTGTTCTAAGAGAAGACCGCTTCCTGTGAAAAATACCGCAAAGGTGTCTCCCTTTTGTCCTTTGTGTCCCTTACGTCCCTTCTCGTAGTCCGGCGCTTTATTCTTCCTGGAAAACCAGGGCCACTTCGGAGACCGCGCCGGGCTCGACGTGAACAACTTCGGTGACGATGGGGGCTTTGATCAGCGCAATCGGGTTTGGCGCTACGCCTGCAGGCAAGGCGGCTGCGCCTACAACGTAGTCGCCTTGGGGGATACCTTTGAACTCGAACGGCCCGTCGCGCCAGACGCTGGTGTCGGCGAGCATCCGGCTGCCAATCAGTTCGAAGGCGGCGACCGTCCATGCGGAGAGCTGGGTGTCGCCCGGAAACAGCGCAACGATCGCCCGCTGGTCGGCCTTCAGGCCCGCGACGGTTCCGGCGATTTCGCCGCCGGCGATCTCGATGTCCGCGCGGACCGTCTGGCCAGCGAGCAACTCGACCTGGATCGACAGCGCCGGGCTGATGAGCGCCCAACCGCCCTCGCCCAGCTTGGCTTGGGCGTTGTATATGCCCGGAGCCAGGTTCTCGGCCTTGTACCACCCGGTCTCATCGATATCGACGCGCGGCCCGCCGGCGCCGGGGCTGTCGGCCGGCTCAAAATACACCTGGCCACTGCCGGGTGGCGCGCCGTTGTATAGGACGTAACCTTCGATAGACGCATCGCCCCCGGCAAAACTGAAATCGACCGTGGCCACCTCACCCGAGACTACTTCGGCCGGTTGCGTTTTCATGGTGAGAACACCCGACTCCATCGTCAAATGCACGGTGACCTTAACCGGGCCGGGCAGGACGTGTTGGGCGAGATACGCCCCCTCGGAATCGGTCTGCTCGACGTGCGCGCTGGTCCATTCTTCGGAAGCGGGATCGATATACACGCTGGTGTCCGGTACGGGCCGTCCATCGAGCAGCACGCGGCCGGCAATTGCGCCGAAGCCCTCCACGTTCACCTCGAGCCGGGCATGCGTCGTGCGGCCACCCTGGATGTTCACGGTCGACTTCGCCAGAGGCAAACCCGCCGGCGACGAGAACAAATACACCTCGAGCGTGTAGGCGCCCGGCCGAAGCGAGCCGTAGACGAACGTCCCGTCGGCTTCGGCGCGGGTCCTGATGGCGGACATGTCGCCGGCGCCGCCCACGCGGCGATCCAGCGAGGGATATAGAAACAGGCTGTCGGTAGTATCCGGAATCGCCGCGATAATAGCCTCATCGACGGGCCGGCCCTGCTGATCGACGAGTTCGCCTTCGAGCCGGCCGCCGGTAACCAGACGCAGCAGGATGTCGCTGTGCCCGTCTTTGCGTGGGTACGGGCCCGCGGGCTCGCTGTAGCCGTTTCCGGATTTGGCCTGGACATAGAGGGTGTCCGGCGCATTTTCCTGCCGCACGGCCAGCTTGAAGTTGCCGCTGGTGTTGGAAATGGCATCGCCCAGCAACAACGTGCCCGCCTCGTTGGCGGCATAAACTGACGCGCCCGACACCGCATCGCCCCGCTCGTCGACCACCCGGCCCGTGAACAGCGGGCGTGGCGCCAGATGGATATCATGCTGCTTGAGCATCTCCCCCGGCGCCAGCGT
>JAPLKX010000521.1 GCA_026387845.1 Candidatus Hydrogenedentota bacterium
GCCGGATTTGCCGGTGGCGACCTGGTCGGCGATGACGGAGCCTTCGCGTCCGGCGTTTTCGGCGATTTGCTTTACGGGCGCGATACAGGCCCTGTAGACTAGGTCTGCGCCGAGGGCTTCGTCGTCTTTGAGCTTGAGTGATTTGATCTTTTGGCGCAACTGCATGAGGGCAACTCCGCCGCCGGGCACGATGCCTTCTTCGACTGCGGCTCGTGTGGCGTGCAGCGCGTCTTCGGTTCTGGCTTTTCTTTCCTTGAGTTCGACTTCGGTGGCTCCGCCGACGCGGATGATTGCGACGCCGCCGGCGAGTTTGGCGAGCCGTTCCTGGAGTTTTTCGCGGTCGTAATCGGAGGTGGTGGCCTCGATATTTCTTCGGATCTGCTCGATACGGCCGTTGATGTCTTTTTTCTTTCCGGCGCCTTCGATGAGGGTGGTGTCGTCCTTGGTGATTTCGATGCGTTTGGCCCGGCCGAGCTGATCGAGCGTGACGTTTTCGAGCTTCGAGCCGAGGTCCTCGGAGAAGTAGGTTCCGCCGGTGAGTGTGGCGACGTCGCGGAGGATTTCTTTGCGTCTATCGCCGAACGCGGGAGCTTTAACGGCGGCGACTTTGAGTATGCCGCGGAGCCGGTTTACGACGAGCGTGGCGAGGGCTTCGCCTTCGACGTCTTCGGCGATGATAAGAAGCGGCCTGGCGGTCTGTGCGAGCGTCTGGAGCAGCGGGAGGATCTCGCGGAGCGAACTGATTTTCTTTTCGCTGCAAAGGATGTAGCAGTCTTCGAGTGTGACGGTCATGTTTTCGGGGTTGGTTGCGAAATAGGGGGAGAGGTATCCGCGGTCAAACTGCATTCCGTTGACGACTTCGACCTGGGTCTGCAGGGCCTTTCCTTCTTCGATGGTGATGACGCCGTCTTTGCCGACTTTTTCGAGTGCTTCAGCGATCATTTTTCCGATTTCGAGGTCGCCGTTGGCGCTGATTGACGCGACCTGGACGATTTCGTCGGGATTTTTTATTTTCTTGGCCATCGCGGGCAGGTTTTTGAGCATGGCGTCGAGCGCTTTTTCCATACCGCGCTTGAGGTGCATGGGATTCGAGCCGGCGGTAACGAGTCTGAACCCGTCGCGCATCATGGCTTGGGCAAGTACGGTAGCGGTGGTGGTGCCGTCGCCGGCAACGTCGTGGGTTTTGCTGGCGGCCTGGCGGAGCATCCGCGCCCCCATGTTTTCGTACGGCTCGGGCAGATCGATTTCCTTGGCGACCGTGACGCCGTCCTTGGTGATGGTGGGGGCGCCCCACGATTTGGCGATGAGCACGTTGCGGCCTTTGGGACCGAGGGTGGCTTTGACGGCGTCGGCGAGCATGTCGCCGCCTTTCATCAAAGCGGCATACGCGCCTTGACCAAAGATCAGTTGCTTGGCCATTCGAGTGTCTCCTTCATTATGGTTGCTACGCGTCGTTACGACGATGATTTTTTTGAGCGCAGGGCGCGTTGTTTAGCACTCCTCCAGCCCGAGTGCTAACAAGCCCTGATATTAACATACGCGCAACGGCGTGTCAAGCGGGGCAAGAGCGAAAGGGCAGGCGAAGGTGGAAGAGACATAACAGCCATACACCAAAGGAGTTATGGCGCATGGGCGAGTGCGGGGCGGCGGAGGCTGGAGAGGATGTATCGGACCTACAGGACCGATAGGACATATAAAAGACGGAGCGGTGTTTTTGGGGCTGGTGCTTGATCGGCAACCAGGCTTGACATTCCGGGGTCATAATGCTACAAAGCAAGCACAAGCCACAGAGGGGATCGATCATGCCTGAAGAGCCGCGGGAGCACGGAGAGGACGCCGCGCATCGAGACGACGCGCGTCAGTTGGCGAAATGGGCGGAGAGATACGCGCGCAGCAGGACGATACCGTTTCTTGTCCAGTGGGTGTTTATTGTGCTTCTGGTGATCGTGCTTGCGGGGTTGGCGCAGGGGGCGATTTATGCGTGGCGGACGCATCAGGCGGGGCTACTCTGGTCGATGGTGGGGGTGACGTCGGCGTTGACACTGGCACTGCTTTGGTTTTCGATAGCGCGGTGGGGCCGGGAACGTCTCTGGGGCATCAGCGAGTGGTTTTACCGCAAGGAAGGTTACGCGGCGTTCGGCGGGGGCAACAAGTCGGACGAGTTGCGGCGGATGCGGTGGCTGACGGCTCTGGGTTTTGGGTTGATGTTGTATCACTTGGCGGGAGCGCTGCTGGTGGGGCTACATTACCTTCCGATGCAGTATTTCCAGCCGTTTTCAGCGGTATACATGGCGCCGTTTTTGGCGGCGATGATCGTGGTTCAGCGTCTGGGTTGGAGGGCGTGGATCTGGCCGGCGATTTACGAGCTTCACGCTTTGCTGATGGTTTCGGGCGTTTGGCGGCCGTTCCCGAGTCAGTGGTTTTTCCTGGACATCATCGTGCCGGTGTTCGGGTATGGGCTGATCTCGATGATCGCGGGGCACA
>JAPLKX010000788.1 GCA_026387845.1 Candidatus Hydrogenedentota bacterium
TCCACAACCGGATAACGCCGCCCGCGCCGTATTCCGCGGTTTTAAACCCCGTCACGACCGTGTCGCCCGTTTTTAGCTGCACGAACGACCGAGACTCCGGCATCGTGTCCGCGAAATGCGTCCTGATGCCGGCCTGATAACTTGCGATCATACGGAGCGCCTGAGGCGCATTGAACCGGCCCGAGAACGGGTACAGCAGATACTCGAATTCCATCTGGCCCAGCAGTTGGCCGTCCGGCTCGCTGGGTATAAACACGGTCTTGCCGGTCGACCGGAACAGGGTGAGGGCCAGCGACCGGTCGTGCGTCTGCAAGACTTCATACTCGTGCAGCCCGAACGGCGCCAGCACGGCAAGGCCGTTGGCGGCGTCCCGCACGCCGCAGAACGTGGTGAAGGGCTTTTCCGGGTTGACCCGTTCATGCCAGTGGGCGGTCTCAACAGGGATCTCGATCTCGCGCTCGACCACCGCAAACGGCGTCTCCGCAAACGATTCGAGCGCCGTCTTCAGTCCGGTCGGGAACACGACGCGCAGCCGGTGATCGCAACAGGTGTTCCACACGCTCGTCTTCACGCGCAGGCACGGCGAATCTTTTTCAATGTACAGCAGGTCGACCACGCGAAGGGGCGCCCGGCTTTCCTGCCGCCAACCGGTCCTTTTGTCGAGCCCCGGCGGCAAGTCGAACTCGCGCTCAACTCTGAACACGGTGCGCAGCGGCCCGTCTTCGTCAATCGCCGTGGTGACACGCGTGCCCGGCGACCGGTAGACAATGTCATTGACCAACTGCCCGCGCGTCCACCCGTCGCCCGAGTCGCCGCAGTCTTCATACACAAACAAGCCGTCGAACAAGTGCCCCGACGGGCCCGACAGCCGGCCCGTGCCGTTCGCGTTCAGCGTAAATGACAATTCGCCGGTGGACGCCGACATCACGCCCGTCATCAGCGACCCCTGGTTCCGCACCGCGTCTTCCGTCTGCTCGATCTTGAAGCCCGTGTAACCGGCGGCAGGGAGTTCCAGTTCTGCGGCGATGTGATACACGTCGCCAACCCGCACGGTTCGCCGGCCGTCTTCGCGCAGCACCTTGTATTCGATGCCCCGCTCAATCCGCGACAGTTGGAACGGGACCGGCTGGCCTTTGTCGGTGAATAGCTTGAACCGGTTGATCCACTCCGCCGTGCAAAGGCCGTCGATGAACTTGCTCGGCCAATCGGGTGCGAACGGGATGGCGAGTTCGAACACGTCTTTCCGGTTAAACGGCAGCGGGTTGTGTACAACCAGGTTCCCGGCCTCGGGCTTGTCCGACGCCCCGCCCATCTGCGCCACCGCACGGCGCACTACGCCGTCCGCGATCAGTTCGCACTGGTCGAACCGGTACCGCATGTCCCGGTGGACCTGGTCAATGCTGCACCCGCAGATCGAATCGTGCGGGTGGTTGCGCAACAAATACTGCCACGCCGTGTCGAGATAAGAAAGGATAGGCTGGCCGCCCGCCATCTTTTGAAACAGCGCGCAGGGTTCCGCCCACTTTTCGAGTATGGCCTGGCACTGGTCGTTCCGCTGCTTGATCGGGTATCGCGACGAGATCGTGTGTGCGATCAGGTAATGGCCGACCCGCTTCGAGTCCCGGGCGGGTTCGCGCAACTCGCCCGTCCGTTCGGGGAACTCCGTTTCGTGTTTGAGCAGTTCCTCGCCGTACGTCTCGAGCGACTCCCACAAAAACTCGATGTCCGGATACCGTTCTGAAAGCTGTTTGAGCAACTGCGGCATGATCGGGTCGGGCCGCTGGTGGTCAATGGCGTCGAGCATGAGAATGACCGGCCCGGTCCCCCTGTTTTTCTCGCCCTCGACGTACGTGTCGAAATACTCCTTAAAGGCCTCGTCGGAGAATCCGGCCTTTTTCATGGGCGTCCTGACGAGGAAATCGAACACGCCGTAGCTGCCCTTGTCGAGGATTTTGTGCGTTACCATCCGGCTGCCGTCCGGCCCGACCCACACAAAATGTGCGGGATAGCTCTCGTTTTGCGCGCCCCGCCAGCAGATGCCCG
>JAPLKX010000082.1 GCA_026387845.1 Candidatus Hydrogenedentota bacterium
GTAGTCCCAGGTGTATTTTGCGTCGAAATTGTGTGGCCCTTTGCTGTGGAACAAGGGGGTGAGCATGACGAGGATGTTGAGGCGCGTTTTGCCTTTGACTATGGGCAGTTCCCAGAGTGAGCCGAGGTTTTCGCAGAAGTTGGGGTGGAGGCTTTGGCAGTCGTCGGCAAAGGGCATGAAGTTTTTGATGCAACTGCCGACGCCGGCCCAGTGGTGGCTTCTCATGGGCCGGACATTGATGATGGCGGTGGAGTTCTGGAATATGGGATTGGCTTTTGCCCCGCGGTCTTCGACAGCGACTTTATCGGGGGGGACGCCGGCGGCGGTCACTTTGCTGACGATAACGTTTTCGACCTCGGGCGGGGTCGGGAGGGCGGGCCAGGTGTTGCTTTTGACGCCGACGGTATCCGCGGGTTTTATGAATTGAGCCCAGGCGGAGTCGGGATCGGGCTTGCCGGTAAGCTCGCAGACGGCCATGTCCAGGAGCCGGTTGACGACTTGGGCGTTCACGGCACGATCCGCTCCCAGCACGGCGGGGTCGCGCACCAGGACTACGGTAGAGCGCGCCGGTTCGCCGCCGTAGGCGATGGCGGGAAAGGTTGCGGCCGCGCCGACGAGGCTGATGCCGGCGGCCCCGCGCTTGAGGAAGTCGCGGCGGGTGATTGGTTTATGGCGGCAGATCATTTGGATGTTCCTCCCGGGCCGGCGATTTTGTCCATCAGTTGGATAGCGTCGGCCTTTGCCGGCGCATCAAAGACCACACATAGCAGCTTGTCGGTCATGCGGATGCCGGTCCACCGGGCGTTCTCGGTTTGTGCGAGGTCGTCGGAACCGGCGTCGGGCAGGTAGGCGCGCAGGAACTCAGAACGGGCGGCGCGGGCGGCCGCCTCGGCCGGATACCGGATGATCAGGCACGTCATTGGCGGCCCGTCGGGCGTTTTGTATCGAGCCATTACGCCTTCGGTATCTGAATCGAGGTTCAGCAAATTCTTTTCGGAGACGTAATAATAGAGGTTGAGCAGGAAGTGGTTGTGGAAATATCGGGTATCGGCCGACAGCAGGCCCTGTGGGGGCAGGAGGTCGAGCAGGCTGGGTGGGTCGCCGTCGCTGGGAATGGCGTTTGCCGCGGCTTCGCCAATAGCGAAGATGGCGGCCTTAACGGGTTCGGATGCGGCGGCGGCGGTAACGTAGACGACGTACCGGTCCTTCCAGAAGGCGAGGGAAGCGCCGTCATATTCGGACTCGCGGCCGATATGGGGGTCGGCGCCGTCGCGGATGTCGTGGTGATAGGCGCCGAATGCGTCCGCGGGGGATTTCATTTTGAAGATATCGGCGGTGATTTGGGGAAATCCTTGTTTGATGTAACGGCGGGCGACGACGCGCTGGACGTTCAATGCCCTGTAAATTTCGGAGGCGCCATCGATGTACTGGTGGAGCGTTGCGGAGGAGTAAACGCTGTCGTCGGCGGGCGCGGTCCATCCCGAGATGTTTTTGGGGACCAGTTTCTCGATGTCGGATTCGACTTTGCGTCCCGGCTGGGCGTAAAATTGGGTGGCCGCAAATAAAACTGCGAGTATCATGTGTTAAGCCTTTCGAGACACCGGTTCCCATTATACTCCGGCGCGGAGGGGTGGTCACGCGGTTTTGCGGGTCAGGCTGGGGTTAGACGTAAGTGGTTGCGCAGCAATGGATATTCGCTGCTGTTGTGGATAGATTGACTGGGGTTTTAACTGGCTGGCGTTCAAGCCATGCGCAAGCGGAAAGGAAAACGTATGAAACATCTAAGACCATTGTCCAAGGCGATTATTGGGACCCCGAACGGCATCCTGAGTCTTTTGCAGTTGTTGATCAACCTGGGGATTCTCAACATTCAAGACATCTTTAAGAAGGACGGTGACGGGGTGTAGGTGTCTTCGGCGGTTTCAGATAACGGCCTGACATTAAACCACTTGTCTGCCCAGCGCACGTAACAGGCGTGTTCTCGCCTCGAATCCTGTTTGGGGGAATCGAGGTGTTTTGCCGCGTAACAAATTGGGCCGGGCCCTGTATAGTTTTGTGAGCAGAGAGCGCGGGGCTACCGTTGGTGGTGGTTCTGGCGAGGCAGGGTGGCCACATACTGTGCAGGTGGGTATTCCGGGCCGTTTGACAAGGTTCAGGTACGGTGATATACTCGCGGCCAAAAGGGGTTAAAGCCCGTCAAGAGACAGGTTAAAGCCCGTCAAGAGACAGGTACAGCCCATCAGGAGACATCATGAGACATCTGCAAAAAGTATCGCAACCGCTCGTTCATGCTGCTGACATCCCCGTGGACGCCAAGATGGAGTTCATCATATCGATCTTGACGGCGTTTACACCGATTCTTCAGGCCAAGAACCCGGAACAGACTACACCAACGCCGACAGAGTAGTGGTGGCGGGGCTTTGGTTCAAGCCGGCAGGGGATGTGCTTAATCGGCAAGAAAGCGGCGCAGAATGCGCCGACCTTGTATAGACGAAACGGAGCAAGGAGAAAGAAGATGAAGCACATCAGGAAGATGACAGTAGCGAAGGCGGATATTTTGACCGACATCAGCGATTTCTTCACCAACCTGTGGGATGAAATCAGCGGCTTCTTCAAGGACTTGTTTGGCGAGAACGCCTAGTCCAGGGGAGCAAAACGCCGGAGGTTTACGATGAGACACGTATTGAAGGTGTCTGCCACGTTGATGCGACCCGAGGACCGGCGCCGGATTTTTGTGGCAGTGCCGGACCGGGCCGACGCAAAGACGGACTTTATGAATGCCGTCTACAACGCATGGACCGATTTTGTATATCAGAAGAAGAATGAATTGAGCGTGTAAACCTTCCGCCGAGATTTGCAGTATTGACCGGGACTCCAGTGTCTTGAAGTCCCGGTTCTGTTTTCTATACGATCGGGTTAACTAAGGAATGGTAAGGACTTGTGATAAAAGGCGCCCATAGCGTAATCCGTACCGCCGACCCCGATGACGCGGAGGCGCTGAAGTCGGTTTATGACTCGCAGACGCCGCGGTCGTCGCTGCTTGACCAGCGGAGAGAATTGATCGCGCCGACGCGGGACGAGTTGCGCGAGGTGATGAGCCAGAAGGAGATGGGTAAGGCGGTGTTTTACACGGTGGAGGACGTGGGCGGCGAAATTTGCGGATTCTGCTGTTTGCGGGGATCGAATCCGGAGGCGCAGTTCAGTGAGTTTGTGGTGATTTTTTTGGAGGAGTCGACGTTTTCGACGCCGATGGCGGATGAGGTATTTGATTTTTTGTCGCGTCTGGCGTTCGAGCGGATGCGTAACCAGAAGGTGGTGACGCACTGCCTGGACAGCGAGGCGGAATACAGGAAGTTTTTGATAAGCCACGGGTTCAGGAGCGCGGGCGTGCAGCGGGATGTATTGTATTCTCAGGGGCGGTGGTTCAACTTGGAGGCGCTGACGCTTCGGGCAAGGGATGTTGCGTTTTCCGCTGGGGGGGTGAGATAGATGGCGCTCAGGTCGAAGACATTTATCCGGCGGGCGGAGCGCGAAGATTTGGATACGGTGGTGGCGTGGATGGAGGACTCGGATTTTCAGCTTTTCCTTTATGGCGACCCTGCGCGGTCGCCCAAGCAGATTCGCGAGCAGATTGTGTCGATGCTTGGCCGGTCTTCGGCTCAGACGGTGCCGGGAGGCCTGTACCTGATCATTGACTCGGCGGCGCACGGCCCGCTGGGTTTGTTGTCGCTTCAGAACATTAGTTGGCGCAACCGGAATTGCAGCATTGACTTGTACATGGGCCGGAAAGAGATGCGGCACAAGCTGGTTGCGGGGATATCATTTTACCGGGCGATGCAGTACGTGTTTGAAGAGTTGAACCTGCACCGGGTGAATGCGTACATCTATTCGTTTAACGAGGCGTCGTGGCGGATTCTGGAGCGGATGGGCGGTGTGCGCGAACTGACGCTGCCCGAACATGTGGCGAGGGACGGGAAGTTGTACGACCTGTACGGGTACGGTTTGCTGCGGCATGAATTCGAGGCGTTCAAGGAAAAGAACCCGCACATGGTCGAGGACCTGGTCGAATCCATGACCGGATCGAATTCGGGGGCGGATAAGACAACCGAGAAGGCTGCGGAGACCGATTCGTGAGTCTCTTGGCCACCATTTTTCTTGGTTTTTGTTTCGGGCATCCGGCGTAGGACGGGGGCATTTCGCGCAGGGGCGGTCCTTCAGACGCTGTTGTTTGCCGTGGCATGCTGGATAGCGGCGGGCCGGGGGGTCTGGAGCCGGGAGTTGATATCTCCGATCGGAATCGGCGCGGGCCTTGCTGCGGGCCATTTGATATTCGGGATGAGCGTGTTGGCGACACACCGGTCGTTGCGGGAGGCGGCGGGCCATTTGGTGGATTTTGGGCCGCTTTGGGCGTATATGGCGGACAACCCGCGGGTCTTGATGCAGTTTGCGAGCGTGAGTATCGGGGAAGAGACGATCTATCGAGCGGCGCTGCAGCCGCTGGCGGTGGGTTGGCTGGGGCCGGTGTTGGGTGTGGGGGCGGTAGCGGTGGTGTTTGCGTGCGTTCACGAGCATTTTTTCCGGAACAGCTTGAGGCAGTCGGGCGAGTTTTTGGGTTTTGCGCTGTTGCTTGGCGGGCTTTATTACTGGACGGGCAGCCTGATTCTTGTTATGGTCGTTCACGCGGTTCGCAATGTGGAAATTGCCTTTATGGAACGGCTGGCCCAGATAGAGGAATCGGGCGACCCGGCCGCGGGCGAGCGGGAGGCGCTTTTTGCGGAGGGGCGGCTGATCGAGGCGTTGGTGGTTGCGCCGGCGTGCGGGATGGCGGTGGGATGCGTGGACCTGGCGGTCGAGCCGGGCGCCTATTCGGTTGAGGCGGGGTGTGTTGGCCCGTTGGAGAACGTATGAGAAACGAGTATTTGGTGCGCATTGACCGGGTAGACAAAACGTTCAAGACGCGCCATCTGTTTTATAAAGACGACACGACGCCGCGCCGGCTGTTTCACAAAAAGCTGGTGCAGGCGGCGTGCAGCATCGATTTCGGCATAAGGGCCGGGGAGATTTTTGGTCTTCTTGGCCCGAACGGCGCGGGCAAAACGACAACAGTAAAAATGGTCTCGGGCCTGGTCCGTCCGGATCGGGGCGCGGTCTACGTGGACGGGCTGAACGTGGACAAGAAGCGCCTGCAGGTGCTGAAGAAAGTCGGCGTGGTGCTCGAAGGTACGCGCACGAGCATCTGGCCGCTCACTCCCTACGAAAACCTCATGTATTACGGCAACCTGAAGGACGTGAAGGGGAAGGTGCTGAAAGAGCGGGCAAAGTCGCTGTTGACGTTTATCGGACTTGACCACAAGCAGCACGTCGAGGTGCGGAAACTGTCGCGCGGGGAAAAACAGAAGCTGGCGATTTGCATCGCGCTGATCGCGGACCCGCCGGTGGTCCTGCTGGACGAGCCGACCACGGGGCTGGATGTCCAGAGCAGCAGAAACATCAAGGACAGAATCCTGGAGATGACGCGGGAGCAGGGAAAGTGCGTGCTGGTGACGACGCACGACATGAACGTGGCGCAGGAGATCTGCGACCGGATCGGGATTATTGACAAGGGCGTGCTGGTGGCGTGCCAACCAAAGGAATCGCTGCTCGATGTGTTCAGCGACCCGGTGTTCGAGTTCAGGCTGGACCGGCTCGTGCCGAGCTCCATACTTGATGGGATAGCGCACATCAATGAGATAACGATGCGGGTCGAAGAAGAGGGCCCGGTGGTAGCGGTGGCGCTCGAGCCGGATTTGGAGGCGCGTTCGCGTGCGTTGTATGAGGTGGTGCAGCGGTTTCGCGATCAGGGTGTTTTGTTGCGGTCGGTTTCGCAGCGGCAGCAGACGCTGGAGAATGTGTTTCTGCGGCTGACGGGCAAGAGGTAGGGGAAATGAAGCGACAACTATTGAGCAGGACGGCTGCGAAAAGCAGGGACAGACACGCTTTTTTCAAAACTGCCGAAAAAAGCGAGTCAGTCCCACTACTGTCCGGTTGTTCTTGGTTTTTCTTATTGTAAGCCCAACCAAGAGAAAGATCTACGCGTGAAGTTTGACGTGATCGATATGGAAAAGAGATTAGCATGGCGGACTGACAATCGGGTGAAACCGC
>JAPLKX010000575.1 GCA_026387845.1 Candidatus Hydrogenedentota bacterium
GTATTGGCGATGGTGGTGGAAGGCTGCATCTCGCGCCGCCAGATCGGGGTGTACAGCCACTGCGACCCGAGTTGGCTGTAATCGACGTCTACGTAGCGGAACGAGGTCCTGGCGGTGACGAACGGAGAAAGCATCTTGCCAAACCGGATTTGGCCGCCCCGGGTGTCTTCGGTGTAATCGGATTCACGGCGGTACTTGTAGGACTCGTCAAAGATGTCGAAACCAAATGCCAGCGGCTGGCCGAAAATCTCGGGGTCGGTGAAACTGATGCTGTATCTCGAACTGGTCTCACCCAACTGGATTCTGGCCGAGAAGACCTGGCCGCCGCCCGAGAACCGGGGCCAGTTGGCGATGTCGAAATTGGTGAACTTCAGTTCGGCAAACCCGCTGATCCCTTCGTCGGTGCTGAATCCGGCGCCAAAATTGAAATTGTTTGTTTTGCCTTCCTCGACGTCCACGACGAGGTCCGAATACTGATCATAATCTTCCAGGTCGTGCAGCGTGATACGGACGGTGTCAAAGTAATGGGTGGCTTGCAGGCGCTGTTCGCTCAGCTTAACGGCTGACCCGTCATACCGGTCCCCGGGCGCAATGAGGAGTTGGCGCCGGACCACTTCGTCCCGCGTAACCGTGTTGCCCGTGATTTGGATCTCGTTGATGTACTTCAGATCCTGTTCCTGAACCCTGTGTACGACGTGGGTCGTATGTTGCTCCCGATCAAGCGTGACTTGAGGCGTCACTGCGGCGTTGACATACCCCGCGTCCTGGTAGCCCTTCTCGATTAAACTCGCATCTTCCGTGACTTGGCCCTTGTTGTGGACATCGCCCGGAAGGACCTCGACTATTTTCACCAACTCGTCGTCGTCGAAAACAAGGTTGTTGGCTATATCCAGCGTGCCCACTTTGTACTGCGGCCCTTCGGCGACCGTAATGCCGAGTTCCATCCGTTTTCCGGATGGGGCGTAATTGATGTCGGTCGAGACGATTTGGGCCTCGAGATGGCCAACGTTGCCGTAGGTATCGATGATGTTATCCAGGCCGGTTTCCAGCTTCTCCTCATTGTACTTGCCGCCAAAAAAGAGGAATGCAGGCCGAATCCCGAGCGCCTTGCGGAGGCGATGGTGCGACAGGACCTGGTTTCCAACAAACTCAATGTGGCGGATACGGGCCCGGCGACCTTCGGTGATCGCATATGTGATCCTGACCCGCGACGCCCCGATTTCTTCCACGTTGATGTCGGCGGTCGTATTGGCAAACCCGCGTTGCTCGTAAAGGTTGAGGATGGCGGCGCGCTCTTCGTCGTACAGGTCGGGCGAGAAGGAGTCGCCCTGCCGCCAAGTCAGCACGCCCCGGATCCGGCTGGCCCGCATCTTGTTGTTGCCAATGATGTTGATCTGGTCGATGATGCGCTTTTCCTGTACGACGTAGGTAAGCACCATCCCGCCCTCAACAGGCTGGGCATCGACCTGGACGGTCTCGAAATGGCCAAGGTCGTACAGCCGCCGGATATCCCGGGCGACGGCCGCGGGATTGTATTTCTGGCCCGGCTGGACCTCGAGCTGGGACCGAACGGCCTGCTCGCTCACCCGTTCAAGCCCCGAGATTTTGACTTCTTTTACCTCAAGTTCATTCAAGTTCTGAGCGACTGCGCTGGCGCCAACCACTATCGCCAGCGCCAACGCGGCCACCGCATACTTTTTCAAGAGGTATTACCCTCCGCTACTGGCACTGCAGCCTGCAAGAGCAGCTTCTTCTCCTCGGAAGAAGGCCGCACTTCGATCTGAGTGCCCGGTTCGAACTCACCCTTCAACAGCAGCTCGGACAATGGATCTTCGAGGTACTGCTGTACGGCGCGGCGCAACGGCCTCGCTCCGTACTCCTCGTCCGTCCCCACTTGGACAATGAACTCCTTGGCCTCGCCTGTCAGGACAAGCTCAAGGTTACGTTCAGCGAGACGTTTTAACACTTCCCCGACTTCGATGTCAACCACCTTCATAAGCTGCTCGTGGTTCAACCGGTGAAAAACAAGCACTTCGTCCACCCGGTTCAAGAACTCCGGATTGAACACTTTGCGGATTTCTTCCAGGACGCGGCCTTTCATGCGTTCGTGGAGGTCTTCGACGGAATCGCGCTGGAAGCCAACCGTCGAGCCTTTGCCGATCCGGCGGGCACCGACGTTGGTGGTCATGACTATGACGGTGTTGCGGAAATCTATTTTCCGGCCTGTGGCATCGGTCATGACGCCTTCTTCGAGTACCTGCAACAGGGCGTTGAACACGTCCGGGTGCGCCTTTTCGATTTCGTCGAACAAAACCACTGAGTACGGCCTGCGCCTGACTTGCTCCGTGAGCTGGCCGCCTTCGTTGTAGCCCACGTAGCCCGGGGGAGCGCCCGCTAGACGCGACACCGCAAATTTCTCCATGTACTCCGCCATGTCGATCGTTATCAGCGATTCCTCACTCCCAAACAGGAACGTTGCCAGCGCTTTGGCCAGCAGCGTTTTCCCCACACCTGTCGGACCCAGGAACATGAACGAGCCGACCGGCCGCTTGGGGTTTTTCAGCCCCGCACGCGAACGCTGGATCGCTCGCGCGACCGCGTCGATGGCTTCTTCCTGGCCGACAACGGCTTTGACCAGTTCGTCGCGCATCCGAAGGAGCCGCGCGCTTTCCTTCTCTTCGAGCTTGGTGAGCGGGATGCCCGTCCATTTCGACACGATGTAGGCGATGTCGTCGTCGGTGACGATGGTTTCGGCGGAATCCCGCTGTTTTTCCCAGTCCCGTTTGCGGTCGTCCAGCTTGGCGATCAGCGTCCGTTCCCTGTCGCGAAACGACGCGGCGCGCTCGTATTCCTGCTGTCGGATGGCCGATTCTTTTTCCTGGGTGACCCGCTCGATCTCGGCCTCAATCTCTTTTAGTTCCGCGGGGCGCGTCGTGATACGCAGCCGCGCGCGGCTCCCCGCCTCGTCAATCACGTCGATGGCCTTGTCCGGCAGGAACCGGTCGCTGATGTACTGATTGGACAGCCGGGCCGCCGCAACAATAGCCGCTTCGGTGAACTTGACCCTGTGGTGGGCCTCGTAGCTGTCGCGCAGGCCCCGGATAATCTCGATGGTTTGATCGACGGTCGGCGGGTCGACCAGGATCATCTGGAACCGCCGGGCGAGTGCGGCATCTTTTTCAATGTACTTGCGGTACTCGTCCATGGTGGTTGCGCCTATGGTTTGGAGTTCGCCGCGTGAGAGCGCCGGCTTGAGCATATTGGCGGCGTCGACCGCGCCTTCCGCGGCGCCGGCCCCGACGATCGTGTGCAACTCGTCGATGAACAGAATGACGTTATCGGCCCTGCGGATTTCCTTCATGATGGATTTCAGCCGTTCTTCAAACTGGCCGCGGTACTTGGTGCCCGCCACAACGCCCGCCAAAT
>JAPLKX010000471.1 GCA_026387845.1 Candidatus Hydrogenedentota bacterium
TGGCCCGCCTGTAGGTTCACGAGCGTGGTCGCGCAAGTAATGGTTTGTTCTTGGCCGGGCTGCAGTTGAGAAACGGATGTCCAGAGCGGATAGAGTTGCTGTTCCTTGGCCCCCGCACTTCGTGAAAGGTAGAATCGAGCATAGGATCCGCCATTTGAAGGGTACGTTCCTTGATTCCTCACAGTAAGGCTTAGCGTAATCGGAGCGTCGGGTTCAATACTTCCTTGGCTGATGCTCAATGCTGTTGGTATAAGGTCCGCGTAGGTATAGGCGGCTGTGAATTGCCATATTGGGCTGTCCACAATCTGCCCGGCTTCATCGCGGGATCGAATTCCCCAGTAATAGACTGTACCCGCCTCCAACTCGAAGGGAATTTGCCAGGATGTGCCGGTGATCGAACCGAAACCCGCGTAGAATCCGGGATTCGGATTTGCCTCGATACGGAGGGCATATTGCACGATGCCGACACCGCCGCCGCCCGTCCACGACAACACTTGCCCGCTGCGAGGGATATTGGAGGCGCCATTGGATGGACTGGGATTGCCGGGCACGTTGGGCATCGGTTGATAGCGGTATCCCGTGTCGTAGACGCTAAAACCGCTTGTCTGCGAACCATTCGATGCCTTGATTCGATAGTAATAGGTGACGTTACCTTGAAGCGAGAAATCGTCATACGACGTGCTTGTCGGAGTGTCAATCCATACCGCCGACCCCGTGTCGGCTGATATGCTCTTCCACACCTGATAGGATGTCGCGCCCGGAGATGCATTCCACGTGATATGGACTCGGTCGTCGTACGTTCCGTCGCTCGCGTTTACGCCAGTGGGCGGGATACACTGGACCCCGCTTATCGTAAATACGGGCGTCATGTCTGCCGCAACACGCCCCGCCGCATCATAGGCGACGACGCGTTGCCTGCGGAATAGGAACACTCGCAGGTTCCCGCTGGGCAATCCGGCAGACCAGACCCTGCAAGCCAGTCATATTGTCTGCAGTCAAGCCCGTCGATTCTGTCATGACCTGTAGGATAGAAAAAGCCGGTAGGAGTATATTGTGCGTATGCTGAACCAACCCATAGCACCAGTAGAACAACAGCAGCACATGCCGCCCACTTTGCACCCACCAGGACCAAGCCCCCATTTCTTTTAGTCATTACAAATCTCTCCTCGTGTTGTGCCGTGTAATCGCCGGTTGAGAAGTGCGGCACCGTTTGTGGCGGTCGAGAAGTGCAGCATCCTTGGTAGACTCCTGGTTTTCGGCGCGTGTGTCTGCGTCGGTCGAGAAGTCAGCCGGTGGCGGTCCCAAAAGTGAAGCCCCCACCGGGTTCATTATGTAGCTATTGATGCTGGTTTTCAAGCTATTGTGGGTCCTTCCTTTTCTCTCCTCCTATCCCTCCCGAAAACCGTCCGGCACTGATTGACACGTGTTCTGAGTGTCATCCCATGACAGGTAAGACATCAAACCCGATGTTCTGAGCCATGAAATTCATCGTCGATTCGCGCTACGAAGTCGACGGAATCCGCATCTGTGGTTCCCTGAAAACTCGTACTTCTTGGCTGCCAACGACTTGCGACCATTTCCTTCGTTTGAACGCTCTTTCGGCGCCTACCTTTGGGCGAGTGCAACAAAGACCCGGAATTCGACCAAGCGCCGTAATAACCGGAGCCCTGCGCGGCGGCTTCACTTTTCGACCGCCACAGACCCTTTGACTCTTTCGTCAAACTCGACGCTCTGGGTCAACGCTTCGGGAGTCAGGGTTGCGTAATGTCGGCGGCAGATGTCCGGTGAGTTGCCCATCAGCGTGGAGATTTTGTAGAGGCTCTCGCCTTTTGCGGCCAACAAAGTTCCAAATGTGTGCCTGAACGTAAGGGAACTCCATGGAAAGCCTGCCGCACGGTTGATACGTCGTAATGTCTTGGAGAAATTGTCCGTATGCCAACGTACGCCTTTGGGTGATGGGAAGTACCAAGGGCTCGCCACCGCCGGCCTCTCATAGCGGTCGAGAAACGTCCGCAGGGCGCTGCTGATGGGCACCACGCGGTTTACTTTTGTCTTGCTCTCCCATGATTCTCCATTAACCGTCTTGGCTTGGATCCGTATGATGCCGTGCTTGCCCGCATTAAGATCGATGTCCTCAAGCGTCAGCCATAGCGCTTCTTCCCTGCGCAATCCAGCGTAGATGTAGACAGCCACGAGCCCGCGCAACACAAGATGGTCTTTCAGCACTTCAAATTGCTGATCGATCTGTTCAAGTGACAGAAAGCGAATCTGGGGCGCGCTTTCCTTGTACCGCTTCACCTTGTCGACCGGGTTTACCTCCCCCGGCATACGAACGCCGCCTTCGTCCATGGCCCATGAGAACAACCGGTGCAGCACTTCCCGGTACCGGTTGGCCGTCTTGGATTGAAGTCCATAACGCTGAACACTCTCGCGAATGAAATCGGCGATCTGTGAAGTCGTGACCTCTTCGAGGCGCGTGGCTTCAATGTGAGGCTCCCGGAGCTCTTGACCCAATTTGACCTTCCCTCGCCGCGCGTTCGTTCTCTTGCGTTCCAGCTCCGCACAAACCGGCCCGAAGATCCCGCGAAGATACGACAGATCGGCTATGAAGCCGTGATGCGTGCGTCTCGTCTTCATGCAGTCGATGTACTTCGAGACAATACGCCCCAGCGGTGTTCCTAAGGGCAATCCATTTTCCGCGCCGTGTCCCGATGTGGAATCAGATGGCGGCTGCTTGTCCGTCGCGGCCTGGTTCGGTTCCGGTCCGGCAGTTGCTTGTTTGCGGCCACTGGCCTCAAGCTCCTCGGCACGTAGAAGCGTCTCGCCCTTCATGAGCAGTGACTCGGGAACGACCACGCGAACACTCCGTGCCCCATACTGCCAGATGATCGATAGAGCGCAATCTTTCACTGAAGGCTCCAATGCTCGTCAGAAATGCACGCTTTGCAGTCTCGCTACGTGCTACGATTCTCGCTGCGGATCAAACGCCTTCACCATCGCCACGATACCCGCTCGGACTTCCTCCGGCAGCTTCAACCAGCCCGCCACCACCGTCTGCAATTCAGGATCAACGGCGGTTTCCGTTATGCTCGTATTGTGTTCCCCAAGTGTCCGGGATTGGGTGGGGGTCAGTACAGGAAGCGTCCCCTCGTTGACAGAAGGCCCTTGCGCAAGTTCTTGGCTGTGTCCGACTTGTGACGCATCCTGTCCGCTACCTGTCAGGCTGCGTCCGGAATGTGACAGGGTCTCGTTTTTGGAAGAATCGGGTTCGACTCCCGCTCCCGGCACCAGCTTATAAATCAAGCTCCTTGCAACGATTCCCGACCCCATTTCAGATGAATTGAAATCTACACGAGGCTCAACAATCGCGCCTTCCGGCTTGAGGAGCCCGCACTTCCCGGCCTCCCAAATCGTCGCCGCTCCGATCCGGCACTTCACCGAATTAAGCTGGATCTTTTCCCTCAACTTTTCCCATTACGTTTGAACTTTAGACCGGCGTCCAACGCGCGTAGGCGGACCAGGGGGGTGCGCTGGTACTCAAGCTGTTCTCCTCAAGACTCCTCACGGCAGCATGTCTTGAAGTCTTGCTGGCGGCTGTTAAACCACCTATTTACACGCACTTATCGCGAACATAGCCTCATTCACGCTGGCAAATCAATCTCTTTCCCTTGACAAACCCCGAGACCCCCGCTATAATGATTACAATCCTTATCGGGTTAGTAGTGTATTTCCGGAGCAAGAAATGGGAAAGCGGACCCAGGCAATCCACAGCGGGTACAGTCCTGACCCCTCCACGGGGGCTTCGGCGGTGCCTGTCTATCATACGGCCGCTTTTAGTTATAGTACTGCCCAGGAATTGGCGGATGTTTTTGCGGGTCGCGCACCGGGGAACGTGTACTCCCGGATTTCGAACCCTACCTCGCTTGCGTTGGAGCAGCGCTTGGCGGAGCTGGAAAACGGCGTTGGCTGCATCGCGACTTCCAGCGGAATGGCGGCCATAACCGCCGTGATGGTAGCTCTTCTCCAGGCCGGGGATGAGATTCTGTCAGTCGCCGGTTTGTTCGGAGGGACGGTTTCGCTTTTCCAAAACACCCTTGGGCGCTTCGGCGTGTCGGTTAGGTATGCCGACGGGAATGACGCGGACGATTTTGCCCTGGCAGTTACAGGCCGAACCCGTATTATTTACCTCGAGACTATCGGCAACCCCGGGATGAACGTGCCGGACATCGCGGGTATCGCGCGGGTGGCTCATGAGCACAATTTGCCGCTGGTGATCGACGCCACGCTGACTCCGCCTGCCATCGTCAGGACCGGCGAGTTGGGCGCCGACATCGTCATCCACTCCACAACCAAGTTCATCAATGGCCATGGGACGGCGATTGGCGGCGCCATCATTGATACGGGCAACTACTCGTGGGACGACGGACAATTCCATGACCTTTGGAAGTGGGGGCGCAAAGCGGGCCCGTTCGCATTCATTGCCTATCTGCGCAACGTCGTGTACCGCGACCTGGGCGGTTGCCCGTCTCCTATGAACTCTTTTTTGATGCTGCAGGGCCTTGAGACGCTGGCGCCGCGGATGAAACTGCATTGCGAAAACGCGCGAAACCTGGCTGCATACTTGGCCGGCCACCCCCGCGTACCGTGGGTGAACTATCCGGCACTTCCTGCGTCGCCGTTTGCTGAGCGTGTGAAAGCGCAATTCAAAGGCAACGGCGGCTCGCTTCTAACGTTCGGGCTTGAGACGAAGAAGCGCGCATTTGCATTCGTGGACGCTGTGAAGTTGGCGAAGAACATGACCAACCTCGGTGACGTGAAGACGCTGGTGGTCCATCCCGCGTCGACCATATTTCATGAATATTCGCCAGAAGAGCGGGTCCGGATGGGCGTGCCGGACGACATGCTGCGGGTCTCGGTAGGCATCGAAGATTTTGAAGATATCCGTGCAGATTTTGAACAAGCGATGGAAGCCGCAAAGGAGTAGGACGTATGAAACTGACAATCAACGGACAAGAAGTTGACGGGGTGGCATCGAACACCGTGACAGACCTTCTTGTCGAGCAAAAGGTAAAGACGCCGGTTTATGTTTCGGTGGAGTTGAACGGAGAGATCCTCGACCGGAATCAACTTGATTCGGCAACGCTGAAAGACGGAGACCGGGTCGAATTTCTTTACTTCATGGGTGGAGGCCAATGGAACTGAATGACGAGCAAATAGAACGGTATAGCCGCCACATTATTCTGGAACAAATTGGCGCCGCGGGCCAGGAAAAGCGGCTTTCGTCAAAAATGCTGATTATCGGCGCGGGCGGCCTCGGCGCGCCGGCGGGCCTGTATTTGGCCGCAGCCGGTGTCGGCGCCATCGGCATCGCGGACATGGACAGGGTGGATCTCACCAACTTGCAGCGGCAGGTGATCCATCATACGACGGACATTGGGAAAGAGAAGGTTCAGTCCGCCGCGGACAAGATGCGCGCAATCAATCCGGACGTCAACGTCATTACGCACCGCATGTTCGTCAATGCGGCCAACATCCGCGGCCTCATCCGGCCATACGATTTCGTCATCGACGGCACGGACAATTTCGCGGCAAAGTTCCTCATAAACGACGCCTGCTTTTTTGAAAGCAAGCCGTTTTCCCACGCGGGCATTCTGCGATTTCAGGGACAGATCATTACGGTAGTCCCCGGCTCCACGTGTTTCCGTTGCATATTTGATGCGCCGCCCCCGCCGGGCACGATTCCGTCATGCTCTCAAGCGGGAGTGCTGGGGGCCCTTGCCGGCGTGCTTGGGTCACTGCAAGCGACCGAAGCCATCAAATACGTGCTGGGCATCGGGCAACTCCTGACGAACGCGGTTTTGACATATGACGCGCTCACGATGCAGTTCCGCAAGATCGACATTGCCAGGAACCCCAGGTGCCGGCTTTGTGGCAAAGAGCCGGAAATTGATGAACTAACAGACGAGCCGTTGCCCGCGTGTGATCTGCGTGGGCGGAAGACACATGAACGGGCAGCCAACGGCTGACAACAAGGGATGGGACACATCATGGCGGATTTGTACATACCCAAGGACATCCTCAACGAGTTGGTGGCTCAGGCGAAGAAGTCCGCTCCCATCGAAGCCTGCGGAATCCTGGCGGGACGCGGTGTCCGCGTTGAATCGTTTTACCCCATGGCCAACGTGGACAACAGTCCCGACCATTTCACGATGGAGCCGAAAGAACAGTTCGCGGTAGTCAAGAAGATCCGTGAAGCGGGTCAGCAGATGCTGGCCATTTACCACAGCCACCCGGCATCACCGGCCCGGCCGTCGGTAGAAGACATCCGGCTCGCTTTGACGCCGGGCGTCGTGTACGTGCTTGTTTCGTTGGCTTCAGGCAATGCGCCCGTGGTCAAAGGGTTCCTCATAGAAGACGGCGCGGCCATGGAAGTCCCCGTTTATTTAGACAATCAGGCCGAGCGGTTGGCATTGGTTCTGCCGGAATCAGTCCGGCAAGACGTGCTCGAATACGGGCCCCGGGTCGATGCGTTTCTCAGCGGTGAAACCTCTGCCGTAGCGTTTAGAGCGTACCGCGTTCCAATGGGCATCTACGAACAGCGGACCGCCGGGCGCTATATGGTTCGGGTGCGGATTGCGGCGGGTGTCGGGCTTCCTGAACAGTTGCGCACCGTCGCGCGGCTGAGCCGGCAGTACGGCAATGGGATTTTGCACGTCACCACCCGGCAAGACATCCAAATTCATGATGTCGCCATTGAAGATACTCCAGGCGTTCTGGAGGGGCTCCTCCAGGCCGGCTTGAGTTCACGGGGCGGCGGCGGCAACACCGTCCGCAACATCTCGGCAAGCCTCTCAGGCGTCTGCCCCACCGAGAAGTTTGATGTGGCCCCGTACGCCGTCGCGCTGGCCGAATACCTGCTTCAGCACAACAGCTCGTTTTATCTTCCGCGGAAGTACAAGATTGCCTTTTCCGGCTGCGACGACGATTGCGGCCAGGCGTCCATTGCC
>JAPLKX010000362.1 GCA_026387845.1 Candidatus Hydrogenedentota bacterium
CGCGTGTTCGGCGGGGTAAGCCAGAACAGCGCATCGACGTTGCGTGTGGCACGTGAAACGAAGGCGGGGTCTTCAAGCGTTCCTTGCACGACCTCGGCACCGCGATCGACGAAATGCCGCACCTTGTCCGGATAGCGAGACAGAAGGACCACCTTCACCCCCCGCTCGAGCAGAATGTCCGCTACCTTGCTGCCGATGTGGCCCGTTGGGGCCGCTATTGTGATTTTCATGGCAAACTCCTTCTGACGGCTCTGCGTCACCCCTCTTCATGAATTGTAGGCGCCGGGGCCATGGCAAAGGCAAGGCGGTTAACGGCAGTTTCAAAGCCTGCCCGCCAAGATTGAGGGCGGGTTTCAGGTTTCAAGTTTCAAGTCAGTGACGGTGCCGCTTCTTGTGTCCGGTTCCCTGTTCCCCGTTCCCGGTTCCCGCTTTTCGTCCGTTGACGTAAGTCCACTTTTTGCAAAAACACTTACGTCTCGGGGAGCCCGTTTTTTTGCCGTTTTGGACCCTCCGGAAGACCCAAAACCGCGTTTTTGATAGCGCCAGAGGGGGTGGCGCGGTCAAATGTTAAGATGGGTAAGGGGTTTTTGTGCTCGTTTTGAAGCCTTTTGGGCCGGTTTTGACCGGGATTTCATCGGTTTTGATACCTGTTTTGGCACGTTTTGAAGGGTCGAAATTGACGTAAGTCGCATTTTTGCAGAAACACTTACGTTCGTGAAATGTTTCACGGTGGCCAATAGTGTCCCCATTTCGTATGGTTAAAGGCATATACCGATATTATAGGATGAACAATATGTTGTGGCCGCCGCGGCCGGAGGCACAAAGGCGTAAAGGCGGGAACCCGCCCTTAGGCCTGGCGGGCAGGCCGGGGAACCGGTAACGGGGAACGGGAAAGCGAGGCCATTCACCGCGGAGAACCTGCCGGCAGGCAGGCGCCGAGGACGCTGAGAGAGGATTGGGCGAGAAACGGTTAACGGCGACAACGCCAGAGTGCCGTCCAGCCCGAAGGGCTGAGACGTAAGAGCCTTGGGCAACGCCCAAGGTTGCGGGGCCGCCATGCCCCTTCCTCTATTGGTCCAGCCTGAAGGGCTGGGACGGTCTCTTCGGCCCCGACGGGGCCGCGGAATGTAGCCGCGGGTGGAGCGACGCCGCTCTCGGCGTCGCGCAACCCGTGGAAAGTTCGTGATTCAATATCTTCCGCCCCCAAGGGGCGGAGGAATCGCCGGGCGCGGGCGGGCATGGATGAAGTAAAAGTAATCTTCATTGCATCATCCCAGCACCTCAGAATCCGGTAAAAGTAATCTTCATTGCGTCATTCCCGGCACCGCAGCGTGCAGCAACGCGAAGTCGCGCCGTCGCGCTATCGTAGGGGCACCCCTGCGTGGGTGCCCAATGCCGTTGTCCGGGCCGGCCCTGCGTGGCCGCCCATGCCGTTGGGCGCGGGGCGCAGACGGGCATCCGGTAAAAGTAAAGTTCATTGCATCATCGGGGGACCGCCGGGCGCGGGCGGGCAGGAATGAAGTAAAAGTAATGTTCATTCGGTCATCCCCCGAACTGCGCGGCGCGGCGGCGCGAAGGCACGCCGTCGGGCCAACGGGCAATGAAAAGACCTTAACCGCGGAGAACGCCGAGAACGCAGAGAAGGAGTCCTTGGGTTCCCAAAACAGAATCCTTCTCCGCGTTCTCTGCGGTTCATTCTGTTACCGAGGGGCGCGGACGGGGGGGCAATCCTGTAAAAGTAATCTTCATTGGGTCATCCCCGGACCGCGGGGCATGGCGCTCGGACGCTCGATGTGTTGCCGCAGAGCCGCATCATGGCCCGCCGCCGGACGGGGCTGGCGACGGACGGCC
>JAPLKX010000012.1 GCA_026387845.1 Candidatus Hydrogenedentota bacterium
GTGCTCTGGCCGGATAAGGTCAACGTCAGGTCGCTCGATTACCGTCGCCCTGCCCACAAAAAGCGCTGGATCAATCTCATCCAGCCGTTTTCCTCGTTCCTCGAAGTGCCACGGAGCATCGATGTGGGTCCCGAAGTGAACACCTAGGCGAATCTCGGAGATGTTGGCTTCGGCTCCTTCTGCGATACGTTTAAGTGGCGACAGCTCAAATGGCGGATCGCCAGGCCATACGGTCATGCCTTCCATCAAAGGAATGCTAACATCCACCCATCGAATCATGGTTATTCACACCTCCAAGTTTTCGAAAGCGGCGCCTAGTAAATCCAACTCTTCTTCCTAAAGTATATTTCTCGACCTCTGGCCGTTCAAGCTGCGAATCGTCATTAGTAGGGTGCGGTCGCGGGACGGGGTATCTAGATAATACAGAACTCCTCTTAGCTGCAATAAGCTGCCCCAGGTATTAGCCTCCCGATTAGATAGCAAGGCCCCATCTCTCGGTTTCTTATACAGCTTGACGAGCATTACCCACCGCAGTGCGGGCGAGACGCATACACCAATCAGTCGAAACTATCCGAGTGCCTTGGCCTGGGAGTATTCGCGGTAGCGGATGACGAGGCAACTCAGGGAGAGGAATGCGGCGATGATGCAGAGCAGGACGATTCCGCCCTTTGTGGCGCCGACGAGTAGTTGCTGTTTCTGGAACTCGGCGATGGCGAGCTTGATGACGACGTTTTGGCGCTGTGCAGCGAGGGCGGGCAGGAGCGCGTTGATGTATTTCTCGATGGTGAAAAAATCAATTGCGCCGGGGATGTAGCTTACGAGCCGCTGCCAGCCGAACAAGGCGGCGACACCGATAATGACGGGCCAGCGGGTAACCGCGCCCAGGAACGAGGTGAACGCCCCGTACGCCGCCAGCGCCGCCACGTTCAGCAGGGCGTAGTGGACGAACAGCTTAAAGGTCTCGGGGCTGAGCCCGAACCCCCCGATCGACGTGCACGCCGCAAACACCATCCCGACGGCCGCATTGAGCAGCAGGCCCGTGAGCACGAGATACGCCGCAAACCTTCCCAGAATGATGGCGTTGCGCGGAATCGGCCGGGTCAGAAAATACTGGATGGTCTGGTTTTCGACTTCCTCCCCAACAAGCATCGTGCCGTAGAACAGCGCCAGCAGCAGCACCATGCCTTTGAGGTAAATGAATTCGACCACGTACACGAAGATTTTGTTGCCGTCTTCGGCGAACTCGCTGATCGAGAGAAACGCCAGCGACAGGGGGACAAACACCGGCAGCAGGATGATCACCGTGATCAGGGCGATCCGTTTGCGCCGGAGCATCATCGTAAACGTAAGCGCGAAGACGGTCCGGAAGAAGTAGAAGTACCCGGCGGGTTTGGCGGCATCTTCAGGCATAGTGATTCTTCCTCGTGTTATCTCACCAGGTAATCAAAAACGGACTGCAGGTTATCGTCGGGGCAACGGATACCGGTTATGGCGGAATGGTCGTTCATGACCAGGTCATTGAGCTTCTGGTAAAAGGCGTTGGGATCTTTGGTGCGGATGGTCACGGCGCCGTCGGCAAATTCGACGGCCAGCGTCGAGGGTTCTGGCGCGAAAACGCCGGCAAGCGCATGGGGATCGGCGCACTCGACGGTGACGGCGTGGGGGTGTTCGTCGATGAGTTCGCGGATCTGCCGGATCTCGCCCTGGGCCAGCACGCACCCTTTGTACAGGAGCAGGACGTTGTTGGTGACGCGCTCGACCTCGTACAGGACGTGCGTCGAGAAAATCACCGTCCGGCCCTGCCTGCCCCACTCCTGGATCAGGCTGAACAGGTCTTCGCGCCCTTCGGGATCGATGCCGGACATGGGCTCGTCGAGGAAGATGAGGTCGGAATCGGCGGCGAGGACCTGTGCGATCTTGGTTCGTTGGCGCATCCCGCGGGAGTAGTTGTTGATGGGCTCGTGCATCCGGTGGTCCATATGGAGGAACGCCATGGCGTCTTCGGCGTGCGTTTTGGCGGCCCCGGGCCTGAGCCCGCGCAACCGGCACATCCAGTACACGAACTCGTAGCCCGTCATATTTTCATAGAACTTTTCGGTTTCGGCGCAG
>JAPLKX010000415.1 GCA_026387845.1 Candidatus Hydrogenedentota bacterium
ACTTGGCTGACGGCGATTTCAGCGTTGCCGGACTGCAGTGGTCGCAGAACTCCGCGCGTTGCTCTGCGGGCCGAATTCGTATAGGCTCTGTAGCATGGAAAGCGGGCGGAACATAAGTGGTCGTTTAATCCGCAATCCGCAATCCGCAATCCGCAATAAGACGGGAGGGAGGTCAGATTATGCGGCACACTCCTTGGGTTTTAATCGGCAGTCTTTTGCTTCTGGCAGCGGCGGCAGCGGGGGAGGAGCCGGAGGGAATGTTCGTCTATGTCTGTCGGGATGCGGGCGCGGGCGCGTACGAAGCGTTCCCGGACGTGTGCAGGCTCGATGACGGCCGGCTGATGTGCGTGTTCTACGCGGGGTACGGGCACGTCGCCATGCCAAACGAGCAGTTGCCCAAAGGCGGGCGCGTGGCCTACTGCCTGTCGAGCGACGAAGGCAAGACGTGGACGCCCGCGCAGACCCTCTACGACGGGCCCGATGACGACAGAGACCCGTCGATCATCCAGATCAAGGGCGGCCGGCTGATCTGCAACTTTTTCAGCTTGCGCAACGCGCCGGGGCAGAGCCCGCCGTGGACGGGGCTCGGAACGTGGATGGTGTACAGCGACGACGTGGGCAAGACGTGGTCGGAACCCCGCCGGATTACGGACAAATACTATTGCAGCGCACCGATCCGGCAGTTGTCGGACGGGCGGCTGATCCTGGGGCTGTACGCCGAGTCGGGCGGGTCGGCGCACGGCGCGGTGGTGATCTCGGAAGACGGCGGGATGACGTGGGCCGCGCCCATCGACATCGACAACGGCGGCATGCAGCTTGATGCCGAAACCGACATCATCGAGTTGAAAGACGGCTCGCTGTTTGCCGCCGAACGGGCCCCTACGGGGAAATCGGCCGCGTGGTCTGTCTCGAAGGATGGGGGGAAAACGTGGAGCGTGTCGCAGCTGTTCGGGTTTGAAGGCCACTGCCACTACCTGCTTCGCGCGCCCGGCGACATTATCGTGATGGCGCACCGGCTGCCCAACACCAGCCTGCACTACAGCCTCGACGAGTGCAAAACGTGGAGTGACAACGTCGTGGTGGATTCGATGGGCGGCGCATACCCCTCGATGGTGAACCTCAAGGACGGGACGGTGCTGATTGTCTACTACGAGGAAGGCGAAGGCTCCAACATCCGCGCCCGGCGGTTCAAAGTATCGCCGGCGGGCGTCGAATGGCTGCGGGTGAAATAGTTTAAGGATCCCGTCGTCCCAATGGTCTCAATAGTCCCATTTGTCCCATAGAAAGGCTTGGTTGAAAATGAGACACGCTACTCCGTTCTTGCTTCTTGCCTGTGTCGCCGCTGCGGCAACTGCCGAGACGTTTGAGGGCCGGTATTACGCCGGGTCGGGCGACGTGGAATACGTGAAGTTGCTGGACATCTCGGCCCGAATGTTTCAGCCCGACCCGGAATTCCAGAACATCTCGATGCTCTATTCGCCGGCCTGGAACGGGTTTGTTGAAGGTCCGACGTGGGGCGCGTGGTGGATCCAGAACAGCTACGGGCCGTCGTATTGCGCGCTGCCGTTTTTCGACGAACTGTACGTGGCGTGGCTGCAAAACTCGCAGGACCTGTGGTTCACGCAGATGGGCGACGGCGCGCACAAAGGGGACAAGGGGTACGTAGCGCCGGATGGTTGCCTGTGCGACGCGGCCGCACCCGGCACGATTTATTACAGGCAGGGCGACGGCCGCGTCGACATCCATGACTGGGGCATGGAATTCACCGCCGCGGGGATTGTGCTGCAATCGGAACTGCTGCTGATCGGGCGCGACGAGTCCGCCATCGGCAAATACGTGCCGATGCTGGAGCGTAGCGCGAACTTTATCGAGTCGCGCAGGGACCCACAGAACAACCTGTTCCTGGCGGGCCCTGCGGGCAACCTGCTTGCGCCGAGCTACGCCGGTTGGAAGAAACCCGACGGAACCTACGGGATGGCGTATCTGACCGGCCTGTCGGTGACGTACATCGCGGCGCTCGACCGGCT
>JAPLKX010000768.1 GCA_026387845.1 Candidatus Hydrogenedentota bacterium
AAAATGGAGTGCAAGGGCCGCATCCAGATTATCCCACTTTTTTGAGAAGCCACTCGTGAGTCTTGTCATGCGGCGCCTTGGCATCCCTAGCCGCCAGCACTCAGGCCGTAGGGAGAATTGGGAAGCGGCTAAGGACAGGTACGGAAGAATCGCTGGCTGGCGCATCCACGCCTGGGCGGGACAAGGACATCGCGCTGTTGGCAATGTGTGCGATTGATGCGGGCCAACGCCCACACTTTTTACAGCCACAGAAGGCACCGTCGCGGCGGCGACCACAAGACGCCATGTCGGCGCCACCCGTCGACTCAGACCGTGTTGACTTGCAGCGCGAGGTTGTTACAGGGCCTGGAGGCGCGGGTGGGAATCGAACCCACGTATAAAGGTTTTGCAGACCTCTCCCTAACCACTTGGGTACCGCGCCCGACGAGCGCCGCGAAACGAACTTGCCTCTTAAAAAGAAATGGAGCGGGAAACGGGATTCGAACCCGCGACTTCGACCTTGGCAAGGTCGCACTCTACCACTGAGTTATTCCCGCTTGCGCTGCCCGAGCCGCCCTTTCACTTGCCAACAGCGGAATTATAGAAATCCCTGCTTCCCCGTGTCAAGTTGAACCCCACCGCCGCGCGCCAGGGGCGGCTTCAGGTGGTGGCGGGCAGCAACGCTTCGCGCAGGAACTTGGCAGATTCCTCGGGCGGCGTAGGATTGATGTAGAACCCCGTCCCCCACTCGAAGCCGGCCACCTTGGTGAGCTTGGGCATGATTTCCAGGTGCCAGTGGTAGTAGTCGTTCGAGACCTCCGGGGCCGGCGAGGTGTGAATGATGTAGTTGTACGCCGGAGAGTCCAGGACCTTATCCAGCCGCATCAGCATATCCTTCAGCATGGCGGCCAATTGTTCGAACTCGTGCTTCTGAGATTCCTCGAAGGCCGACTGGTGGACCCTGGGAACGATCCACATCTCGAAGGGGAAGCGGGGGGCATAAGGCGCCAGGGTAATGAAAGCTTGGTTCTCGGCGGTGACCCGGACCGTGTCTTCCAGTTCCTGCCGGATGATGTCGCAGAAGATGCAGCGTTCCTTGAAGTTGTAATAGTCCTTGGCGCTGTCCACTTCCTCGCGCACGCGCTTGGGCACGACGGGCAAGGCGATCAACTGCGAGTGCGTGTGCTCCAGCGAGGCGCCGGCGGCCTCACCGTGATTCTTGAAGATGAGGATGTACTTGAAGCGCCGGTCTTTCTTGAGGTCCAGGATGCGGTCGCGGTAAGCCCACAGCATGTCTTCGACGCGCCGCACGGGCAAGGTGGCCAGCGTCAGCTGGTGTTCCGGGGTTTCGATGATCACCTCGTGCGCGCCGATGCCATTCATCTTGTCGTAGAGGCCTACGCCCTGCCGGTTGAGCGTGCCTTCAATGCCGAGGGCCGGAAACTTGTTCGGCACGATACGCAACGTCCAGCCGGGCGTGTCCTTGGCGCCGGCGCTGCGATAGGCGTGAATCTCCGGCGGGGTTTTCGATTCGTTGCCGGGACAGAAGGGGCAAAAGCCCGAGCCGTGGATTTGGACCTTCTCCCGGACGAAATCCGTGGGACGTTTGGCGCGGTCCGTGGCAATGATCACCCACCGGCCGGTGATGGGATCTTTTCTCAGTTCGGGCAAAGTCTTTGCTCCTCGTTCGTGATATCAGAGCCAGCTCGCCTGTCGCGTTGAGGCGAAGCGAATCGGCATGACGTCTAACCCTTGAAAGCGTCCTTGATGACTCGTACCTGGTACCCGGCTTCAGGGCCCCAGAAAACGC
>JAPLKX010000577.1 GCA_026387845.1 Candidatus Hydrogenedentota bacterium
CCACATCAATAGCATACCCGCCCCGCCCCCTCAAGAGGGTAGGTCTTCACTACAGCCCTTTTCAGGCCACAATCCCCCCTGGCGCGGCCGCCAGGGCCGAAAAATATTTTTCCGGAGCAGCAAAGTGCGAAAGTTGGGTTAAGTGCGCCAAGCCAAGACCGTGCGCCACAGTGCTCTGCAGGCACCTAGCCGATCCCATATAGGGCCTTCACCAAGGCATCGATTTGCAACTGGGCGGCTTGTCTGCGGCGTGCACCAAGGGATCTGACGCACAACTCCTTGGCTAGGACTTCGATCTCTCCGCAAGTTGGCTGCGCCGCCCCCTTCGGCAGCACAAGAGGAAAGTCCCGCAAGGCGAAGCTCCGGCAAATGTATCGCTCTGGCCCGATGGCCGGCATCCTATGCCGGGTGAATAGCCGGAATACCTTGCTGTTCAAAACACCCAAGAGATAGTAAGGCTAAAACGCATCAGGATCAGGCTGTACGATTACTACGGTGCTGTGGTAGAGGATATATTGGCGCACATCAATGCAAAAGTTGCCTCCGAAGTTGATCTTGCCGGCGATCAGTCTTGGCGCGCTCGTGTTGGCCTGCGGTTTGCGGAATTGCGGCACCCACCAGGGATCGCCAGTGCGTCTTTGGACTTCCATGAGCCGCCCCCTTTTGCTCTGGAGGTATCCATACGCGGCGGGGAAGCGTTCTTGGAAAGCCTGTTCGGTCAATGGTTCTCCGTTTTCGTCATACGGGAAGATGCAGAGAGTCGTTGGCTCAGGAGGCAGGTAGGTTTTGATGTCCCGCCCCCGCAGGATGGGGCGCACCGCCTGCGACTCGATGTGGAAGGTCTCGCCGTGCTCGCGCTCGCGGACGAGTACCGAGCCGTCAGGTTCATCTCGGACTGATTGCAGAAGAAACACCTTGTCAGCCCCCGTACTTGCTCCGCCGCGGATTTCTACGGGGAGCAGCCCCAGCCTGACGCCTGCACGCTCAATCCTGGCGAGGCCAACCTCGTCTGTCCTGCCTGTGGCGGACCAGGGTTTGGCGCCTAAATGCGGGACAGAAAAGGAGCAGACCTTAATGTCGGGATCCTCACCCTCGTGTGAGGAATGCAGCCGACCCAGCGCGCAGTCCACGGCGCCTGCTCCGCGCAGTTGGACGGATCGTGTCCGGAACTCCTTCCGACCCTTGCTGAGGCGCAACAGTACGATTTGAACCTTGGCATCCGGATAGACCTGGGCGTCGGGGAACTCAACGATCTCTTCAACGGTTGCGCTTTCCGAGAGTAGTTTCCGAAGTGCTCGTCCGCTACTGGAGCGTAAGAAGGAGTTGGAGACGCTGAAACTGAGACGGCCGCCTTCACGGAGAAGGCACAGCGACTTCTCAATGAAGAGCATGTACAAGTCGAACGAGCCGCATCTAGCTGTAGTGAATTGCCGCTTGTACTCTTGGACCCGGTCGGGTTGGGTCCTGTGCAGGTCCTGCAATCGCACGAATGGCGGTCCACCTATAATGACATCGAATGACTCCGGGAGTCGGTGCTCCTCGGAATCGGCCGGGCCGCCAGCGAAGCGGAGGAAGTCCGCGCAGACGATGTTGTGGTCCAGTGTGGGCAGTTTCGCCGTGGCGGTGTCGTGGACATCGAGGCCATCTTGCACACACGATGCCCAGACAGTCAGGAGCAGTAGTCGGCGGGTCCACCAGACAGCCTTCTCGTCAATGTCCGTCCCGAAGACCGCGCGTGCGATGACCTCCAGCCGCTCTCGCGCGGATAGATTGGTGACAGCACCGGATCGAAGCAGCATTTGCGTGACCGTGATGACAAAGGCGCCGCATCCGCAGGACGGGTCCAGGATTCGCGGATGGGAACCG
>JAPLKX010000522.1 GCA_026387845.1 Candidatus Hydrogenedentota bacterium
CGGCACCGCGCCCGCCCTCCTCCAGTTGGGAAGTGAGCCAGGCGACGTCGGCGTCGTCGCTTTCGTAAACACGCCTACCGGCAAAAAGTCCGTCCGGTTCCGCGCCACCGCCGGCGTGCAGAAAACCCACGTCGACCTTGAAGGCCCCACCGGCACTACATTTGAAGATGTTGGCATCATCCTGAACGACCCCCCCGGAAAACCCGCTCAGGGCGTCACCGTTTACTTCCAGGTGGAAGGCGACAAAAACAACGCCGCCGTCAAGCCCGAGCGAACCATCACCGACGCCGAAGGCCGCGCGTTCACCTCATGGACCATCGGCGACAAGAGCCGACAATACTTTCTCACCGCCGAAATACAGGACGAACGACCCGGAATTCCGCCCGAGCAACGGTTCAGCGGACGCCAAATCTCATTTACCGCCATGGGTGTCAACAAAACCGCAATGACCATCAACCTGCTGGGCGGGCTTGCCATCTTCATTTTCGGCATGACACTCATGTCCACCGGCCTACAGCGCATGGCCGACCGTCGGCTCAAATCCATCCTCCACGCCATGACGCGAAACCGATTCCTCGCCGTCGCCGTCGGCGCCATTTTCACCGGCATCATCCAGGCCTCCGGCGCAACAACCGTCATGGTGGTTGGTTTTGTCAATGCCGGCCTCATGACACTCGCACAGGCTGTCGGCGTAATTTTCGGCGCAAACATCGGCACCACCGTCACCGCACAAATCATCGCGTTCCGCCTCGAATCCTTGTCTTACCCCGCAATCGCCCTGGGGCTCGTTTTATTTCTCGTGGCCCGAAAGCCCGCCATCAAGTCTCTGGGTGAAGCCATTCTCGGGTTTGGCTTGCTCTTTCTCGGGATGACCACCATGGGCGACCTGCTCAAGCCGCTCTCCAACAGCCCCGAGTTCCGGTCCTACTTCCAGTTGTTCGACTGCACGCCGGTCAACGGCATCATGCCCTGGGCTTCCGCCCTGATGTGCATCGTCATCGGAACCATTATGACCATTGTCATCCAGTCCAGTTCCGCCACCGTCGGCCTCGTCATGGCCCTGGCTAGCCAGGGCCTCATCAACTTCTACACCGCTGTGCCGCTCGTCCTCGGAGACAACATCGGAACCACCATCACCGCCATACTCGCCTCCCTCACCGCTAATCGTAATGCAAAACGGGCCGCACTCGCACACACCATGTTCAACGTCGTCGGCTCCGCTTACATGTACGTCCTGTTCTTTGTGCCCGCGTGGAACGGCAAACCGATCTTCCTCGGTTTCGTGGACGCGGTTACTCCGGGAAATGCGTTTGCGCCCATTCCTGAAAACATCGCTCGTCACATCGCCAATGCTCACTCCCTGTTCAATATCACCAACTGCATCCTCTTCCTGCCCCTCATCGGGCTGCTCATAAAAGCGATCGAGTTCATCATCCCCCGGTCCACCGCCGACAAGGAAACCGTACTCGAATACCTCGAGCCCCACCTGCTGCGAACCCCCGCTCTCGCCCTTGAACAGGCTATCCATGAAGTCGCCTACATGGTCCGCCGCGCACAAAAATCATTCGAGGAAGGCTGCGCCTACTTCCATGGCGGTCCCACCGATCTCGAGCGGAAAGTTATCGAGCGGGAAAAGGTCATCGACCGGCTCCAGTCCGAGATCACCGCCTACCTCGTCGAGTTGTCCCGGCAGGAACTGGCCGCCGCAGAGGCGTCCCTCATCCCCGTGCTCATACACGCCGTCAACGATACCGAACGAATCGGCGACCATTCCGAAGAGCTCGTCTCGCTCGGAGCCAACCGCCGCCAGCGCGACATCAAATTCTCTGAAACCGCCGAACGAGACCTGCGACAACTCGAGCAACTCGTCGCAGAAGAATTCGACGCGTCCCACCGCGCTCTCGTCGAAAAACACCACGAACAGGTCGAGCGCGTACTCAGAAGACAAGGCCGGATCACCGAAATGATGACCCGCATCTCCGAAAACCACGTCATCCGCCTCGAATCCGAAGAGTGCGACATACAAACCGGCGTCATCTTCCTCGATTACATCGGCCATCTCGAACGAATTGCCCACCACCTCCTCAACATCGCCGAACGCGCCGGGATGGTCATTCGCACGCTCGAAAAATAAACCCGGATGGCGCCCCGGAAGTACCATCCTCCAGGCTCCCGCCATCGAATTCTCACCCGGCCACGCTCTACTCGCATACTGCGCCGGCGACAAAACCATCGGCGGACTCAACAGACTCAAAATCATCCGACTCGACCTCGCCCAACTCCCCTGAATTCTCCCGTAGAAGCGGCGTCCCCGCCGCTTCAATCGTCCCAATTGTCCCAATGGTCCCAATTGTCTCACTCTTCACGAATAAACCCCACCACTCGCGGGTAAAAAGAGAAGGAGTGCCACAGGGTTCTTTAAGGAGGCCCAAATGTTTGTTCCTGTTTCAATAGCTTTTGGCGCCATCCTGGCGGCAATCTTCCTGGCCCTGTTTATCTACAGCATCGTCTGGGCCTACCACGACGCGGAAGCTCGCGGAAAATCCCCAATCCTCGTGGCCCTCATCGTCGCTCTCATCCAATGGCCCGCGGGGCTCATTCTCTGGTTGGTTTTCAGGCCCGATTCGCGTTAGACTCCCATAAACAGCCGGCCTCATCTGGAAAAGAAGCGGCTGTGGGAGACTCGCAATGGCTTTCTTGAACTTTCCGGACAAGTTCGCCTGGGGCGCCGCTACCTGCGCATACCAAATCGAGGGCGCGTGGAACGAGGACGGTAAAGGACCTTCCATCTGGGACACGTTCTCTCGCCTGCCCGGAAAAGTCAGCGACGGCTCCAACGCCGACGTCGCTTGCGACCACTACCATCGCTGGCAAGAAGACATCCGCATCATGGCCGAACTCAACATGAACGCCTACCGGTTCTCCATCTCATGGCCCAGAATCCTTCCCCAGGGCGCAGGCAAAATCAACGCCCCCGGCCTCGACTTCTACGACCGGCTCGTCGACGGCCTGCTGGCCCGCGGCATCGAACCCTTCATCACGCTCTACCACTGGGATCTTCCCCAGGCGCTCCACGACGCCGGCGGCTGGCCCAACCGCGACACCGCCAGCCATTTCGCCGAATACGCCCGCATCGTCGCCGAGCGGCTCGGCGACCGGGTCACCAAATGGATCACCCACAACGAGCCCTCCGTCGTCAGCCTGCTCGGCTATTTCACCGGCGAATACGCACCCGGCGAAATCAACCCCATGGGCACATTTCAGGCAGCGCACAACCTGTTTCTGTCCCACGGCCTCGCCATGCAAGCCCTCCGCACCACCGCAAAAAAACCCGCCCAGGTCGGCATCGTGCTCCACCTCCGGCCCGTACATCCCGCAACCAACTCCGAACTCGACAAAGCCGCCGCGTGGCGTTACGACGGCGTCATCAACCGGTTCTTCCTTGACCCCGTATTCTTCGGCAGGTACCCCGAAGACACCTGGAAGCTGCTCGAAATCATCATGCCAAAAATCCAAGACGGCGACATGGAAATCATCTCCGCGCCCATCGATTTTCTCGGCGTCAATTACTACACCCGCTTCGTCATGCGGCACGACCCCGACACCATGCTCATCCAGGCCGTGGAAGCTCCCCCCGCCGAAAGCGAATACTCCGGCCTCTGGGAAATCTACGGGCCCGGACTGTACGAGATGCTCACCCGAATCCAAAAAGACTATCATCCCGCGCAAATCTACATCACCGAAAACGGCATCCCCGTGCCCGACGGAATCGACTGGGACGGCCGCCTCAGAGACTACCGACGTATCCGCTACCTCCGCGACAACCTCGTTCAACTCCACCGCGCCATCAACAAAGGCGTGCCCGTACTCGGATACTTCCACTGGACCTTGCTCGACAACTTCGAGTGGTCACACGGGTACGAACCCCGGTTCGGCCTGGTCTACGTCGATTACAAAACCCAGAAACGAACCATTAAAGAAAGCGGCCGCTGGATTTCCCAGGTCATCCAACAAAATGCCATCGATCCCGACCCCGGCCCACCATTCTTCCCACGATGAAATACCTTACACCATTGGAAGGCGAGGCGTCTGATGGCGGGGCGTGAGGATCCCCTCGATCAAAACCACTGGCGCCCCAAGGGCTATCGTCGACCGACGTCCCCGACACTTCATCACGGCTACCCCGCCATCCAACATCAAGCAGAGTTATGACACAATCTCACGCTCCTGACATTTGGGAACCCAGGGTAGCCAGGGACTCGCGAGCAAACCGCAACCAAGCGCCTAAAGCAGTTCCCGCCCGACGTAGACTTTCTTTTTGAACTCCTCGAAATTTTCCGCCAGGTTCCCGCCCGTGAAAATGCTCGCCGTACCCAGGTCAAACACATCCGCCCCCGCCCGCGACAGCAGCGCCGCGTTCTGCACATTAATATTGCCGTCCACCTCGATCAGGATCGCGCGCTCCCGGTAATCAATATTC
>JAPLKX010000430.1 GCA_026387845.1 Candidatus Hydrogenedentota bacterium
GCCTGGGCCCTGCTGACCGTTTTCTGCCTCGCGTCACGCAACTGGCGCGCCGGCTTCCTCCTGCTCGGCCTGATGCCGTGCATCCACGTCGGCCAAGCCCCGCCCGTACTCGCTCTCGGCGCCGCGGCGGGCGCATGGCTCGCGATGACGCGCCGTTGGCGAGACCTGCGCCGCGCCGTGGCCTTCCTCGGCATCGGCCTGACTCTCTGCGCCCTGTTCTGGATTGCACAACGCCCGTTTATCGTGCCAGCCTCCGCGACGGGCCCGTACGCCGCCACAGGCGACGTTGATCGCATCTGGCAGCAGTTCGTCGCCTACCATGACATCCACAGATCCTGGCCCCCCGTGAACGGGCAGGTTGGGCTTGCGCTGCTCCTGGCCGTGTCGGGCCTGATGGCGTACGCCGCCTGGAAAAGGCACGGAACGGAAACACCGAATAATCCCGCCTGGCCGATCATTTTCGTCTACGCCGCCGCGATCGGCGCGCTGGTCTGGGGAACGATGGCCGTGCACGCCCTGATGGGACCCGAGACCCCCCGCGTATTCTTGCAGTGGATGCCATACCGGCTGCTGAACCACGCGCCGCCCCTGCTCGTGGCCTCTTGCTGCGGCGTACTGGGCCGCAACAAACGCGCCGCCATCCTCGTACTGGCCCTGCTCACTGTGGCCGTGGCAATCCCATACACGCGCCCGCTATGGCCCCCAGATCTCTACGCGCGATACCTCGCTCCCAACGCCGGGCTCGTGTTTCTCCTGGCGGGCGCCGCACTTTTCCGCGCCGGCGCAGACGCCTTTGGCAGGTCCATGAAACCTCTTGGCGCGGTGCTGCTCGCATCGGTTGCGGTGGCACCGTTTCACCAGTATGGGGCGGCCATGCTCGCGCTTGGGGCGGCGCTGGCCTTGGCAATGGCATCGCGCCGCCACGACTACGTGCTTCCTGAACAACCCTTGGCCCGCGCCGCGGCCGCCCTCATCCTCGCCGCCGGCGCCGTGTTCCTTTACCAGCAACTGATGCAGCGCCAGATCCTGCCCGTGGGCGGGTTCGAGCGAAGCGTCCAATCCTACCTGGCCGCCCGCGGTGAAACCAAGGCCATGCTCGTCGGCCCCCCAAAACAGTTGCTCCTCCAGGCAAAAACAAACCACCCCGTCATCACCGACATGGCACTCCCCTACATGATCACCTACCTGCCCTCCATCGGACCCGCCGTCACCAAAATGTACCAGGACGTATACGGAATCCGGCTCACCGACAAACAAGAGGCCGATTGGCAAACCATCTGGGAGGAGCGGCCACCCGAGGCATGGCGCATCGTCGCAGACAAATACTCGTTCCGCTACGTCGTAGCCCCCGCAAATCTGCATTTAAGCCTCCGCAAACTATTGGCTACAAACTCCGACGCGCTCTACTGCGTGGAAACCAATTGAGCTCCACGATCGCATCGAAGCTCGTACACGTAGATCGGGTTTGTGTAGCCAAACATCTTGCGCGTAAAGCGCCAACCTTTCCGCTCCAGTTCCTGTTCGAGCGGCACAAGTGCCGGCGGCTGCAACTGGTGGAGAAAAATCACCATCCACGTCGGCGGAGCCGCCGGGTCGGAGACCGGAATGATTCCCGGAACATCTTTGATGAGGTTTACACTCCGGGTCTCGAGACCCCCCAGGCGCGGGTGCCCGTTGAACGCCAGGGTCGGGGCGTCGGCGCTGTGAAGGACGATCATCCTGCCGGGGCGCGCATCGAGGCGGCTGTCAATCGACTCCGCGGCTGCCCTGATGTCAGGGCGCCACGGCTTGGGGTGAGCATAGAGGTTAGCCAGATAAAAACAACACAGCGCCGCCGCAACGAGTCCCTTCGCCACTCTGCCCGGCGCCATCGCTACTGAGCCGCCCACCAGCGACAGAAATGGTATCATCCCAAACATGACGTAGCGGCACGCGTGACACGCATACACCAGCGCCGACACCAGAAAAAGCGTCCCCGACGGTACCGCCAGGAGTGTCACTAGAAAAACAAATGCCGCTGCCGGGCCCTGCCTGTTCCGGCGCCAGTGGTAAAACGTCAAGGCCGCGTTAAGCATCAGCACCGCCAAAAACAGCCGCCACGCAATTGCGCCGATATTGATGCCGCCCACCAGCGGCAGGTCGCGGAACGTTGGAACCCCGGCCCCAGCAAAAAGCAGAAGGTCGCCAAGCGGCTGAAGGTAACTGTGGATGATCCCGTGGCGCCATAGCGCGGCAAGCTCAAGTTGATCCTGCTCAATGGACACGTACCACAGAACATAGGGAACCGCCAGCGGGAGGTGCGATACGCTCCACACCAGAAAAACACGACTTCTTTTCTTGGATAGCCCGTCGAAAAACAGGTAGACAAACTGGCTGAACACAAACAGGACCGTGAACAAGTGCGTGAACAGAAGACACGCGTTCGCCGCAAAATTCAGCACCCACCAGCGCCGCCCCGACCCACCCAGCGCCTTCCACAGCGATATATTCGACACGAGTGCAAGAAAAAGTATAAGCGAGTACGGTCTGACCTCCTGCGAAAAATAAATATGGCCGACCGATAGACCCAGGCATCCGGCTGCAACCACGCCCCCGATGCTCCCATATAACATGCGCGTCAACCAAAACAGCAACGGGATCGAGGCCAGACCAAACGCTACCGACAGCAGCCGGATTCCATAAAAAGACCCGCCGGCCAACCGGCCCCAGTAGTATTCCAACACAAAATATGCCGGGCTCATCGGCGGGTCCGACTGGCGCTCAAGACGGATGAACTCCATCACCGACGGCGCATGGATATGCTGCAGGCTCGCCATTTCATCACAGTAGACGGCTTCCCCGCCCATGCCCCAAAGGCGAAGGCCCGCGCCGATCAGGATCAAGAGTGATATGATTGCGAATAGCCCCAACCGCTTGCCGGGCATAAAGGTCTAACTCCGATGTGTACGAACGCCTTAATCCTAACGCATCAACTCGCACAATGTGAAACAGAAGGTATCGGCGGGTGGACTGCTTGACCTCTTTCGCACACCGGCAGGCGGTTTCAGGCAAAGCCTGATGAGTGGAAATGCCTTTACTTATCGCGCAGTATCAACGCTGGAAAGGAAACCTGAGAATGCAACAAGTATCACGACGCGGGTTCATGAAGGCCGGGGCCGGCGCGATCGGACTCGCAATGTTGAGCAGGAACGCGCATGCGGACGCCGCCCTCCCGTTCCCGCTGGTCGATTACCACGTCCACCTCGACAACAGCTCCATCGATCAAGTCCTGCCCCTGTCCAAGGAGCGCGGCGTCAAGTTCGGAATTGTCGAGCACGCCGGTACCAAAGAAAACGTCTATCCGAACGTGCTCAGCAACGACGCCGAACTCGAAGCCTACCTCGCCATGCTTGACGGCAAGGGCGTGTATCGCGGCGTTCAGGCCGAGTGGACCGACTGGGTGGGCTGCTTCTCAAAAAACACTCTCGCCAAACTCGACTACGTCATCACCGACACCATGACGTTCCCCGGCAAAGACGGGCGCCGTATGAAACTCTGGGAAGATTCCGCCGATTACGGCGCACCGGACCAGTTCATCGACCGCTACGTCGACTGGCACGTCCAGATCCTACAAAACGAACCCATCGACATTCTCGTCAACGTGTCCTGGCTGCCCGGCCCCATGGCCGCCGAATATGACAAATGGTGGACCGATCAGCGGATCGCCCGCATCATCGAGGCCGCCGTCAAACAACGCGTCGCTATCGAGATCAGTTCAAGCTTCAAATTGCCCCGGATGCGGTTCCTCGAAGCGGCCAAATCCGCCGGCCTCAAGTTCTGTTTCGGATCAAACGGCAGGTACCCCAAAATGGGCCTGCTCGACTGGTCCCTCAAAACTGCCAAAGCACTCGACCTCACCGCTCAACAAATGTTCACCCCCGCCCCGGACGGCCAGAAAGCCGTCCAGCGAAAACTATAGTCCAAACATACTTGGCGGTTTCGTAGAAGCGGCGTCCCCGCCGCTTCCCCCGCACCCAACGGCCAGATACCCGCCCAGCATGGTAGCGCTACCCTGTAAATCCGCAATCCGAAATCCGAAATCCGCAATCAATCCATCCACTTGTACTGGTCCTGCACTTTCTGGTGGGGCTTGTACTGCCGCATAAGCTCCGCGACCGCCGGCCCGAGCACCTCGATCTTCCCCGGGTCCGCCTGGCCCATCCCCGCCTGCTCCGCGAACACCATGTACCCCACCTTGTTGTAGTCGAACCCCATCAGCCGCGCCGCCGTGCTGTCCGCCGCAAGCCAATCCGTGCTCGCCACCGCCACCTTATGGTCGACCGGCGTGCCGTTCACCGGGCCGTCCCCTTCCACGCCCTCAAACCCATCCAGCACGCTAAGGTGCGGCGCCACCCGCCGCGCCAGCTTGAACATGTTGAAATGAATCCCCTGGTTGTCACGTCCGCCGTGGACAATGTGCTTGTCCGACGTACCCTTGCTGTCCGGCCCCCACGTGTACCCCGCGTCTTTCAACAGCGACCCCACAACAATATTCTTCAGACCGAGCGTAACCACCGCCCGGTCGTGCGTCTTCATCGGCGCCGTCGATACCAGAAACACGTCCGGTTCCGCAAGAAACGTCGAAAACCGCACACGCTGCGGCCGGTACCGCTCGTTCGTCAGGTACTCAACATCGAACGCCTGCTCGTCCAGGTCCAGAAACTTCACGTTGTACTTGTCTTTGAGCCGCAAATAACCATAGTTGTCATAGCCCGTCATCGCCGGACCATTCGCCGGAGTTTCCGCAACCGTGATTTCATCTTTCGTCAGGCCCGAGAAAAACTCCAGGATGCCTTCCATACACTCCGCGTGGGTGGCGCTCAACTGCTGGTCAACCACAACCATATTCGGCTTAATTAAAATACGCTTCTTTGACGCCAGCGCCGCCCGAACCTCCGGCTCGATCCGTTTCAACCCCTGATACACGTTATCCGCCCGCGAGTCCCCATGCGCTAGCGCAAGCCGGACGGACGTGGTTTGCTCGGCACGAAGGTTCCGCGTAAGCGCGAAACTCCCCAAAATGCCGGCCGCGGTCAGGTTCAGGAAATGCCGCCGCGACAGTTGGTGATTCGTCATAGGGCCTCCTTTAGCGCGTCACGAGCGCCTGAAAACTCAATCTGCCATTATGTGCGCGCAGATTCAACTTGGCAGGGGCGTCCACACAGACACGACTCGGCGTTATACCTTTTCCCGCGCAGAAATCCCCGCGTCTGGGACGCCCCCCGGCAGTTGGGTCTGTCGGTTTATTTCTCGTTGGTTTTTGGTGGTATTCATGCGGCACCTGGGAGCGGGAGTGGGTTGTGAAGTTGCCGAGTCGTTGCCAGGCGGACAAAGACCC
>JAPLKX010000327.1 GCA_026387845.1 Candidatus Hydrogenedentota bacterium
TTCGGATGTCGAGATCCGCGTTACGCTGCCCGCAGGCTCGAGCGCCATTGTCACACAGGCCGTCACGGCGGGCCCCGCCGGGGATTCCTGCGAAGCAACCGGCATCTGCACGGACCTCGGCGATATCGAGGCCGCAATGACTTCGTGCGTTCATGGCGTCATGTTCGACGCCAATGACGAGCCGATGGCCGGCATCACCGCCTACTCCTCGGCCGGTACTACCGCCGTGACGGACCAGAACGGCGAGTTCTGCCTCGATGCGCCGAGCGGCGTGTTGGTGACGGTGTGGTGCTTCGGCGGGACGTCCGTCCAGGTTCTGACGCCGGACGATGCGGACTGCCCGACCGGCTGCGCCGAAGTCGAACTGCGGACGGTAAAAGTGTACGACGGAATGGACGTTGGGTATGTCGTGTCGTCCAACCGGTACTACTATGACGAAGAGCCGTCTGTATTTGCGCAGTTCGCTTTGTCAGCCTCGGATGAGGCGATGATGTCGCTTGGGTACTTTGGGCTCGCGCGCTCGTACGGACAGTTCGTTGAGAGTCTGGTTGGAACCGTGGACAGTTATGCCGTATACGAGAGTGACGAAGACTATTTCGGCGCGTTGTTCGGCTGCGAAGTTTCAGGAGATCTCTACGACGATGAATTGCTTTACGAGTGCGTGATGGCGAACCTCGGCCAGGTATCGGCGCTTGATCCGGGCGCACCCGGCTTGGCTGAATTCTCATCCGACCGGTCCGCCGACATGCTGCGGCACTGGGACCTCTTCGGCGCATTTGGCTATTATGGCCGGTTCGATGAAGAGGATTACTGGAACCGGTTGAAGGCGTTGAGCTACGGCCAGTTCGTTTCCGCCAACTATCTCTACGGGTTTGAAGAACCAGGAAACGGCCAGTCGGGCCGCCAGGGGCCGGTGGACATCACATGGCCGGGCGGCATGAACATCGCGGCCTTTACGGCGACGCTTCCGGGTGTGCCTTCCACGCCGCTGTTTACGTACCCTGCGTTTGGCGGAGAAGAGTACGACAGCGATTGGTGGTTCGACGGGAATAGTGACGTGACGCTGACATGGGATCCGCAGGACCCATTGACGTCGCTTATGATCGCCTTCTCGAGTGTCGAAGGAGAGTCGTTTTTCACTATACTGGTTTGGGCGGGGGACGACGGTTCATTCACCATCCCGGCGTCAGCGTTTGCCAATATGCCGCCGAACGCCACGTACCAGCAGATCTCGGCGACGCGGCTGGCGTTGGAAACGGCGCCGGTTCTTCTGACGGGTCAAAACGGCCACGGGGTTCTGCTGCTTGAATCGCACAGTGATACTGTTGGCGCGACGGGCGTGTCCAACGACTTCACCCTTAACTGGAATATGTCTGTGGGCAAATGCAAGAACAACGGCCCTGTCAAGGCCGCGCCCGCGAACGATAATCTGGCGAATGCACAGGCAATCTCGGGCGCCAGCGGATCGGTTGACGGGACGCTAAAGGATGCCACTCGCGAAGACTTCGAACTGGAACTGGAGATGCAGCTTCCTTACCTGTCAGCGACGGTCTGGTACACGTTCACGCCGCCGGAAGATGGCAACTACCAGTTCGATCTCAGCAACTGGCTCCTTGGTATGATGATGTTCAACGGCGACCCGTCCGGGCCTACGTATACTACAAGCGGGAGCAGTATGTACGTCTTTCTCGAGGGTGGCGAAGAGTACAGCATACGTGTAGGCAAGCCGGCCTATGGGAACAAGAACGCGGATTGCGACCCGCGCGTGAACCTTGTCCCGCGCGTGAACCTTTTCCCGCGCGCGGAGCTTTTCCCGCGCCTAATCAGATAGGCGGAACCTGACAATCAACTGCCGCGGCCTTGCCAACAAACGCAAGGCCGCGGCGCTCTTTTTGGGGTACGGGGTATGGGGTATGGGAACACCACCGACGGATCGGCCGGCCGCACAAGTCGCACATATCCCCCATACACTCGCACCCCTCTGTTTTTTCCCCCGAAACCCTTTCCTATGCTATTATTCCGGCGCGCTTTGTAGTATGCAGTGCGTTTGGACGTCGCAGTTGTAAGCAAGAAACCATGGGCTGACGGCGTCACGGTGGTCGTACGGGGAGTTTCAGGAACGCGTCAAGCGGGCCGGCCATGCACGAGGCGGCTTGGGCAAAGAAACGGTCCGCGATGGGCGAGCATACATACAATTCAATGGTGGGAGGGGCAGGTCATGATTAAGCGCGCGCGCGCGCCGCATTGGGCGTTATTCGTGTTGTGTGTTTCTTTTGCGGCGGTGTTGTCGGCGTCATGTTTGTTGGCGGGACCCGCGGCGTGGGCGGAGGTCGCGGCCGCGCCTGCGGCGGCTCCGCCGGCCGGGGTGTCTGCAGATTGGTGGGGGCAGGTCCAGAAGGACATCGCCGCGGGCGAATACTCCGTGACGTGGCAGGATGAGACGGTCCTGCCGGAGGTTGCGGGGGCGTACCAGGCGCCGAACCGGGCGCACGACCTGCGCACCTATTTCACGGAAGCCGGGCCCCGGGTCGTCCGCCGGACGTCCGAAACGCCCGAGTGGGTATGGGGTCTCGAACTATTGGCGATTGGCGATTGCGGATTGCGGATTGAAGACGCGCCGCCGGTCGAGGAATTGAGGGTCAACGGCAACCGCATCGAGTACCGGCGCGGCGACGTCGTCGAGTGGTACGTCAACGCCG
>JAPLKX010000451.1 GCA_026387845.1 Candidatus Hydrogenedentota bacterium
CCGGTCCGTGTAAAACTTCATGTCCTGCGTCATGTCAGAGCGGCCGACTTTCCGACCCTCGGTGTACGTTACCAGCGTGTTTTTCGGCAAGAACAACTCGGACACTTCCTTCGACGCCGTCAGCAGCCCGCCCGGGTTCCAGCGCAGATCAAGCACCAGCGACGCCATCCCCTGGTCTTGGAGTTTTGAAATGTTCTTTGCCAAGTCCCTGGCGGTGTTATCTTTGAAATCGCTGATCCGGATATAGCCGATCCCGTTTTGAAGGATTCGCGCCTCTTTGATGCTTTCCAGCGGAATTGGGCCGCGTTTGATCGCCAGCTCCAGGATCTCCGGCTCGGCGTCCTCGTGGCGGCGGTACAGCGTCAGCCGGACCTCCTCGCCCCGCGGGCCCTTGATCCGCTTCGAGGCCTCTTCCAGCGCCATCCCCGAAGTCGAGACACCGTCTATCTTTGCAATAATATCGCCCGCCATCACGCCGCTTTTTGCCGCCGGGCTGTCCGCCAGCGGCTGGGCCACCACGATGTTCTTCTGTTCATCCAGCGTGATGTGTACCCCGATGCCCTCGAACTCACCCCGGGTCTCGTCTTTCATTTGTTTCAGCACGTCCGCCGAAATAAACGAACTATGCTTGTCCAGCGAGTTCATCATACCCACCAGTGCGCCCTCCACCACCTTGTCCACGTCCGGGTCGCGAACATATTCATCCAGAATCGTGTTCAATACCTCGCCTATTGGCTGTACCTTCGAGTAAACATCCACGTCCTTGCCCTGGGCAAAGATGCGCGCCACAAAACCGTTCGTTAGCAGAAGGGTCGCTACGGTAAGGAACAGCAAAAGTGTAACAAACTCAATCTTACTCTGCCGCTTGTGCATTCTAACCTCAATTCCAGCCCACTCTTGGGGCCGCAGTACACACCAATACGTTGTCGAATAATACCAGATGTCGCCTTTGATTGCGAACGCTCCGGCATCCGTTGCATAATCCCCCAGCACGAAATATTTCATTTCAACCGGCTGTCTTTCACTACGTGAGGCGGAATAAATGAGACGGTTTTCGAGGATCGTTTATCGATCGTGCTCCTACAGCGGCGCCAACGAGCAAGATTGGCTCACCAACCCTCACGGGGTGGCCTGGCAGCCGCTCGTCGACGTCTACGAGCGGCCGGACGCCATGGTCATTGTCGCGGAACTGCCGGGCATCGACAAGGCCGATATCGATGTCACCATCGAAGGCTCCTCCCTCAGCATCAAGGGCCTTAGGCACAAAGAGTTGCCTTCCGACACGCAGCGCGTCCACCAGATGGAGATCGCCTACGGGCCCTTTGCGCGAACCGTCGATCTGCCGGTCTATGCCGATTTCGAACACGTCGAAGCCCACTTCGAAAACGGCTACCTTACCGTAACCATACCGCGAGCCGCAGGAAAGTGATGTCGATGAACAAACCTCGCAGCGAATCAAACGGAACCGTCCTCCCGGAAAACCTCCCGCTGCTCATGTTGCCCGGCCAAGTCGTGTTTCCCATGGCGCTCGTCCCGCTCAGGGTCACCAACAAAACCGACGTCCGGCTCATCGACGAAACCGTCATGGGCCACCGAATGCTCGCCATGCTCACCCTCAAAGACCCCCAGAAAGAATCCCGGGATCTCTCCGACGCATATGAGGTCGGGTGCGTGGGAAGGATTATGCAACTCCAACACGTTCCCGAAGGCTATGTCAACGTCGTCATCCA
>JAPLKX010000585.1 GCA_026387845.1 Candidatus Hydrogenedentota bacterium
CCGCGGTCCCGGAGGTGCTGAAGAGCGCTGGATGTATTCTTGAACACCCCACCTGAAAGCCGCTCGCACGCGACAATCAAGAGGTCTTCGAGAAAGGAACGGAGTTGTCCGTTGCATGCCTCCCAGTTTCCGTCCACGAAATTGTCTGAAGCTTGTCTGTAGTGCTCTCCGGCGGTCGTCAGTCCGGCGTTCGCAAGGTCAATTTCTAAGGCGGAGATCTGCGGGCCGAGAGTTGCGGGCTCTGGGGTTGTAGGAACGAGATGTCCGTCTCGATAGTCCAAACCGTCGAGGTTGAGGGACGCAAGCAGCCGCCGGATCCCCGGATCATGCTGACGAACATATTCAGAGCGCAGGCTGAGCAGTCGTTCCGTCACTTCGAGTACGATTTCGTCGGCTTCGCTCGGAACCTTGCGAGCCTCCACAGCACTTAGAAAAGCAAGCGCCTTGTCGCGTTGATTGCCAGTGACATGTGCGTCCTCGATACCGTGCTCGAAGAACAACGCGTTAAGCTCCGTATGGCCGATCTCCATGACCCGGGCGAGGTTGGCAAGCGTCTTTCGCGAGAAACGCATTCCGAATGTCCCCTTTTCTCCCGCCGCCTAATGGCTTGCCGCTCAGTGGCAGGCGAAGCCCGTCCGCTGGAGCGCACTTGCTAGGCGGTACATTCAGAATCTCTCTCAATCTCATCCCACGGTCCGTAGTGCCGAGTCCTGAGCGACGCCATCAGTGCTTCTTCGTGGCTATACTGCCGTACATTCTTGACGCCATGAAGCTCGTAGTAATCGCTTTTTATAAACTGAAGGTGGCGCCCCTTGCTGACCTCGTGAACGATGTCGCCCTCCTCAACCCACGCATGATTCACACAATGGCCTTGGCTCAGCTTCGCGACATTTCCGTGTACGAGCGTGTATCTGCCCGGTGCGCCTAGTCCCCGTGCGGTCAAGAACTTGTACGCGGCTTCGAAGCAGTCGCCTGTACCTTGTGTGTCTGATTCGGGCATAAATTGCGGATACTCCTAACGATAGGATTCATGTAGGGACTACCGATATCTGCCCCGCTCCAACATTGGCGGGGATTGAGTTACTTCTTTGCTCGCCGTGAGATCTGCTCGAAGAGTACTCGTGACCGTTCCTGCGCAATGAGCCTGGCTTGTGTCGTCAGCCGTTGCTCAACGTGGTCGCGGAATTTGCTCGCAGCTTGCTGGCCGAACGCTGAAGCCGTCGAAAACCAGGCGTATGCTTCAATGTCATCCTTCACCACACCACGACCAGAGGCGTACATGCAGCCGAGATTGAACATGGCGCCGGTGTGCCCGCCCTCGGCGGCCTTGCGGTACCAACTGACCGCTTCGCGCTCATCCTTCACCTCGTACATGACGCCGAGATGGAACATGGCAGTTGCGTTCCCGCCCTCGGCGGCCATACGGTACCAACTGACCGCTTCGCGCTCATCCTTCACCACGCCACGACCCGCGCCGTACATGACTCCGAGCCCGCACATGGCGTTGGTGTTTCCGCCCTCGGCGGCCTTACGGAACCAACTGACCGCTTCTCGCTCATCCTTCGCCACGCCACGACCTTCGGCGTACAACATGACGCCGAGATTCGACATGGCGCCGGTGTGCCCGCCCTCGGCGGCCTTACGGTACCAACTGACCGCTTCGCGCTCGTCCTTCGCCACGCCACGACCTGCGTCGTACATGACGCCGAGATTGTACATGGCGCCGGTGTTCCCGCCCTCGGCGGCCTTACGGAACCAACTGACCGTTTCGCGCTCGTCCTTCGCCACGCCACGACCGGTGTAGTACATGACGCCGAGATTGAACATGGCGCCGGTGTGCCCGCCCTCGGCGGCCTTACGGTACCAACTGACCGCTTCGCGCTCATCCTTCGCCACACCAAGACCGCTGTCGTACATGCCGCCGAGATTGTTCATGGCGTCGATGTTCCCGCCCTCAGCGCCCTTACGGAAAATCTCGAACAGCCGATTCCAGATCCTGTCGTCAGTTCTTTCACTTTGGCGCGCGGCACCGAGCGGCCGGACCTGCCCCTGTTGACTGATCAGCGCAGACAGAAAAACCGAGGGGATCACAAAGTTGAGGTTCTGCCCACCTTCGATTGTTCCCACCGCGATGCCGATGACCTCGCCTTTGCTGTTGACCACCGGGCCGCCGCTGCTTCCCGGTGAAATCGGCGCGGTGATCTGAAGGAGCGTATCATCGCCGACCTTGCGGATGCTGCTGATGATGCCTGCGGAAAATGTCCCTTCAAGTCCGCGCGGGTTCCCGACTGCATAGACTGCATCGCCCACCGCAACCTGTTTGCTGTCGCCCAACGTCAGCGCGGGCGCCTTGAGGTTCTCGACCGCAAGCAACACGATATCCTGGGCGGCATCGGTGGCAACGGTTCCGCTGACGATGAATTTGTCCGTCCAGTCGGCAAGTTTGGCGTACCCCCGCGACGCACCTTCGACCACGTGAAGGTTGGTCGCAACGATGCCGTCCTTGATAACGAATCCGCTGCCCATCGCCAGAGGTTGGCCATTGCTGTCTTCCATTACCAGGAGAACAACCGAGGGTGACACCCGCTTGGCTATCTCCCGTGCGCCAAGAGGCGCGGCGGGAACCATCGCTTCATCGCCACCAGGGCGAGAAACGGGTCCAAACCTGACCTGGCTGCGGTGTACCCATCCCGTGGTAGGGTTCACCTGGTACCAGTCCCCGGAAACCTGGACCACGTCAAGCACTTCTCCCTTTTTCGCAGTGGCCAAGACCCGGTCGCGGTCCTTTATGGGGGCGCTGTCAACGGTCACTGTGGCTTTCCCGATGACCTCCGCCTCCACACCCAGGCAGGGAACACAGAGGACGGCAAGAATGAGATGCGGCCATACTGAAATGGGGACTCGATGCAGTACGGTCAGGTGGGTCATCCACAGGGTTCTACCGGTCAGCCGTCGCTCGGCCCCATTTCGCGCCGTCGCTACGCGGGACATATCCCCCCTCCTAAAGCAGCCCCTCTTGCCCGTGCGATTCACGTCCATCACGCAAGAACGCCTCTGTGGGAGTTGAAAACACGGTTCGTAATGGACCAAGGCAAGCCCGGATGACATCCCTAGACCCTATCCGGCCCGCCGCCCGAGTTGACATCCTCCCTGTCCGTCGATGGTATTGTGGCACGAGAATGGGCGGCTTGCCAATAGAAATCCGATCCAGACTTGACAGCCACTCCACAGGTCGTATAGATCAGGTGGCCGACTGTCGAGCATGCGACGGGCCCGCCACCGCAGCAAGGCTGCTACGGCGGGCAAGCACGCCGGGCAGGTTCTAAAGCATGAACGCAGAGAACGTAGAGAAAGACCACAAGAGGTTTTTTCTAGAATCAGAAAGACGTTTTCTCTGCGGTCGCAGTTTACCCGCCGCGGCGGGCGCTCTCCGCGTTGAGAGCGGTTCCGGACGCTGATCTTGCCTTGCTCGCCCCGGAGGGGCATACTGATCTCTAGCCCCGGGCGCGAGCCCGGGGAACGCCCGGGCACGACCCATTTCCTGTTTCTGGAGCCCCGGAAGGGGCGACTGAGCGGCGTTCAGCCGCCCCTACGGGGCTCCCAAGAGGAGGAAGAAGAGAAGAAGGGGGATTGTTGCTTTTGGTCACCCAGGCCTTGCGGCCTGGGCTAGAGATCAGTCCGCCCCCGTCGGGGGCTCGCGTTGAAAAACGGCTCTGTCAACACGTCATGCCTCAGGCAAGACGTTGTCACGCCGTGGGCCATTACCTGGCGTCCTTCAGGGCTGCCACGTAATGCTGCCACACCCCTCCGTGCCTCCGTCCCTTCGTGCCTCTGTGCCTCCGTGCCTCCGTCCCTCAGTCCCTTTTTTTGTACATTTTCCCCGCATTGGCATGGAAGTTATGCACAACGGCGTATGGGAATACGTCCATGCAAAAACCATCAAATTCGGGTCAAAATCGATCAAAAAGGCGACATTTTC
>JAPLKX010000499.1 GCA_026387845.1 Candidatus Hydrogenedentota bacterium
GTTGGCGCCGGAGGGGTAGAGATCGTCCCAATAGAGGGCGATGAACCGGTGCACGCCATAACCGTTGATTCCGGGGATGCAGACATTGCCCAGGCCGAGGTAAGCGCTCGAGAAATAGACGGTGCCATTGGACCCGACGGCGACTTGGGTGTAGTCGCCATCGTAGAAGTTAAAGGTGAATGGCAAGTCGATGGGGAAGTATGAGGAATTGTCAGTCAGGTTGAGGTTGGTTCCGGTTGAACTGACTTCGATCCAACTGAATGCGGGGCCGCCGGGCTCGTTGCTGTCGATGAAGATGTAGCCGCCGGGATCGGGCCCGCCGGAGGTTTCAGGGGTGACGGGCTGTGCCTCGGGATCGGCCAGGCTGAGCGTGCCGGCACGATTTTCATTAGCTTCGAAGACGTTAGCGGGGTCAACAGCGAGTTCAATCGCGTCGCACGATTCGGCGGTGAAATTGTTCCAGGTGAGGATGGTGTCAAGCATGACGCCGGTAGCGCCGGTAGCGGGCGTTGGGTTTGCGGGTTGAGGCGGTGGCCCGGTGATTTCGAGGGCTGCGCTGCGGGTGATGGCCGCGCCGGTATCGAGGTTGGTAAATGCGACGTTACTGACGTAGCGGCCTTCGACGAGCGCGTTTGCGTTGGCGTTGATCGTAACGGTAACGGTAGTGGACTCACCGAGACCGAGCGTGCCGCCGGCCGACGATAGATCCAGCCAGTCTTGGGAAGCGTCGGCGGCCCAGTTGAGGGAATCGGGGCCCGTATTGGCGAGCGTATAGACCATGGCGTTGGGATCGAACGGCCCGCCCTGGCAGCCGGCGGTTTCGAGCGGGGCATCAGGGGTGACGACCAACGGGTCGACGAAACTTCCCTGGAGCGAGACGTCGTCGATGTTCCACCCGCCGTATACGACCGAGCCGTTGGTTGGCCCTATGCTCCAACGAATGTAGACGGCGGGCTGGCCGTCGGCGACGCCGGAGATATCGTATGCGACCAGGTTCCACTGTGAATCTGAGAAGCCGCCGCCGGTGTGTGCCCAAACGTCGACCCATGTGTCGCTGTCGTTACTGACCTGAACGCGGGCGTTATCAACGGTTGCGTCTTCAATGCTGAGCCAGCGGAAGAAACTGAGGGAGACGTTGGCAAACCCGGCGCAGTTGATGGGGGCCGAGGTGAGGAAGTACTCGGGCATATCGTTGGAGTAGCAGCCGGACAGGTTGAAGCCGTAGACGGTCGAGCCGGTGTTTGCCTCGGCAGGGTCTAAGCACTCGCCCAGAGGCAGTCCGAACTCCCACATGCCTTCGGTGAGCCACCCCGGGTCGCTGTCCATGGGTTCATCGTAGAACGTGACGGGGGCGGGCAGGTCGATACTGAGGCGTGCGTCGCGCAGAATGACGACGTCGTTTGTGGAGTCGGTGAACGTGATTTGAGCGGCGTGTACGCCGGGAATTTGGTAGTCGGCCATAGAGTTGAGTGCCGCGGTAACCACAGTGGACGTACCGGGTTCGAGCGTGCCGGCCGGAGGCGTCACGTCAAGCCAGGAACCGTCTGTGGTGGCCGACCAGTTGATGGGGCCGGCGCCGACGTTCATCAGGGTATAGGTCTTGCTGATGAGATCGAACGGGCCGCCGTTGGGGCCGGCGGATTCGAACGGTTCGGGTGGCGTAACAACGAAATCGGACTCGCTGACGATGAGGTCAATGTCAACGGTAACGGGGCCGTCGGGATCGCCGGAAATGAGGAGCGTTGCGGAGTCGACGTAGCCGTTTGGCAAGCCGGTAGCATCTGCGGTAACCAGGATGGAGGTGGACGTAGAGGGGGCCAATGTGCCGGCAATCGGGTCTTCGGACAGCCAGTTCACGCCGGCGAGCGCGACGGCGTTTGCGGCATTGAGCCTGCCGCCGGTAAGCACGAGGCCGGCCCACTGCGGGAGGACGTCGACGCTGTTGAGAATCCAGTCCTTTACGGTGGCCGGGTCCGCTCCGGGGGCGAGAGAGAGCAGTAGCGCGGCGACTCCGGCGACGTGGGGTGTGGCCATGGAGGTGCCGTCAAAGGCATAGTAATCGTTGCCTGGCAACGTACTGAGCACGGCAACGCCGGGCGCGGCGAGGTCGACGGTAACAACGCCGTAGTTGCTGAAGTCGGCCTTGAGGTCGTTGTGGTCGCTTGCGGCGACGGAGATGATATTGGGGGATTCGTAGCAACTGGGGTAGTTGGGATAGCCGTCGG
>JAPLKX010000222.1 GCA_026387845.1 Candidatus Hydrogenedentota bacterium
AGTTAGGCCATGGCGTTTGATCCTGAAGATTTCTGCTGGAACTATTGCCCGATCTGCGGCGGGAGACTGACGCTGTGCACCGACGGCGAGAAGGAGCAGCCCAAGTGCGACCGCTGCCGCAGGTTTTACTACCGCAACCCGGTCCCGGCGGTCTGCTGTTTTATTACGCGGGACGACTCCCTGCTGCTGGCGCAACGGGCGGTAGAACCGTGCGTAGGCGAGTGGACCTTGCCCGGTGGCTTTGTTGAAATTGGCGAGACCACCGAGGAAGCCGTCGTGAGGGAGATGCGCGAAGAGACCACGCTCGAGATCGCCTCGCTCCGCCTGGTCGGCGTCAGCACGCAGCAGAGCAGGTTTTACGGCGCCGTGACGGTCCTGGGCTACTATGTGGGCGAGTGGTCCGGCACGCTGCAACCGTGCTCGGACGTGCTCGACCTGCGGTTCTTCTCGCGCGAGAACCGCCCCCCAATGCCGTTTCAGGCGCACCGGGAACTCGTGGCGATGTTTGACTCACTGCTCGAACAGGCGGACCTGTAACCTACCGCTGGCGCGACGTTACCGTCACCTCCACGGAGTAAGCGTTTTCCATCGAGGTGTTGCTGAGCAGCACCACGGCCTTGCCGGCGGTTGTTGTTGCGCCGAATCCCGTCAGGACGGCTTCGGACTCGGCGGAGGTCATTTCGATGCCGTCGGCTCCGCTCAGATACGCGATTGCGCGCATCGTGTTGCCATAGGTATCGACGTCCCAGTCGTACGCGTTGACGGCCACCTTCAGGTCGCAGGAAAAACCTTGCGCCGCCGTCAGCACGAGCGCCACGGTGGTAAGCGGGGGTACGTCGCCCAGCCGCGGATAACTCACGCGCGTGAAATCCTGTTCGTACAGGCCGCTGATCGTTGACCTCGCCACCGCCTGCGGTTCAAACCGGTCATCATTGAACGTATAGGCTTTACGGGCATAGTCGCTGGGGCGGATTTTGCTGTCGCTGGGGTTTTCAAACGCCCTGTCGCGGGCGTAGGTCCAGTAGATTTCCGGCAGCCCTTTGTGGAACAGCCGGAGCAGAGTTACGTCGACGGCCATACGGGCCTGGCGCATTGCGGTTTCATAATCGACGGCGTCCGGCGCGCCCGCATTAATACGCAACATCTCGAGCACGCCGTCGTACGAATCCGCCACAAACGTCAGCGGATCACCCGCGGGCGCATATTTGTTGGCCAGGTAGAAGAAAAAGTCCTGGGTTGCGGTGGCGTAACCGGGCGTCCTGGGGGAAGCCGGCGCGAACAGGGGCTCGCTGAGCAGGGCGTATTCGTTGGGGCTGAACCCGCGCGGCTTGAACACGGTTGTGTAGCCGGTCCCGGCCGGCCGGTAGGCGATTTCGCGCGCGGCTATCTGGCCGGCGTAGACGGCCAGGCCCTCGTTGAACCCGAGGGTGAACGGCACGTTGACGGGCCTTCTGTCTGTGCCATATTGGGGAGCGACCGCAACCGTGTAGGACGGGTAGTCGTATCCGCAGAACGCAGCGCGGAAAAGTTCCTCGGTAAACGCGTGGAGGAATGCCATCTCCTGGATGCCGTCGTCGGAGGCGTCGGCCTGCCGCTTGGAGATCGCCACCAGTTGTTCTGGGTCAATCACAATCGAGCCGAAAAGCGAAGTGGCATACAGGGTTTCGCCCACGCAGGTAAAATCGCCGGCGGGGGGTTTCATCGGGTAAAACAACAGGTTGTACTCGCCGTCCGGCGTCACATTGAGCATGGGGCTGATAAGGCCCGCCTCGTCCGCCGTCTGATGGACTTCCGCCACCTGATCGCGCAACTCCGCCAGGGTTTGATCCATGTCCAGTGTGGAGAAGTCGCGCCAGTCGTACGGTTGCAGGAAATGCGGGTTGCCCACGCGCAGGGCGGTCAAGGTCTGCAACATGCCCGTTGAATAGGCCAGCCGCCACTTGCCCGTGTTCCACTGATAGCTGGTCGGGGTTTTCAAGGGCAGTTCCGCCGTCACCGTCTCGGCCAGCGCCGTCGGGCGGTATACGACCGCATAGTTCGCCGTGTGTGGCAGGCCCGCCAGGTCCGCAATCAACCGTTCGCCCATTACGCGCCCGGGGATGGGTGTTCGAACGCCGTTCCCATACCGCGCAAACACGTACAGTTTCTCGGCGGTTCGGTCCGATTCCGGCACCATGGGCGCATAGAACGGCAGGTCGAGTTCCAGCGTATTGCTGCCGGCGCCGTTTCGCTCTACCCTCAGGTCGGGCTGATCATGCTGGATCGTATAAACCAGCGAAACCACCTGCTCTTGCTCCGCAAAATCAACCGGCATCTGGGCTTCGCCCGCCGTCATGCCTACGATAACTCTGCTGGTAAACGCACCTGGGGGCGCTGTCAACGTTCCGCCGAACGCCTCAATGGTTCCGCCGGTGCTGTCCATGGGCACCACCGCGATGGGATCCGTAACGCTGACACAATTCGGGATGGTTTTTGTGCTGGTCCCCACGGCCGTGGTGACCCGCAGCGAAACGGTATAGTTGTCTGCCACGTAGTAGGTGTGACGCGGGTCGCGCTCGGTGCTGGAGGTGTAGTCGCCAAAATCCCAGTACCATTGCGCTATGTCCGATTCCCCCGGATCCGAAGAGTCAAAAAACTCTACCACCAGCGGCACATAACCTGACCTCGGCGCCGCATCAAATCGCGCTTCGGGTTGCGCGCCAAGGTCGCGCGGTTCCCCAGGGCACCCAACCAGCAGTGCAGCACCCAAGACCATTAGGGCCGGCAGAAGATAGCTACCGGATCGCCCAAACATAAACGTACCCCTCCCAAACGTATGTCATTACCTCACTTGCTAATAGCCGCCCGCTAAGGCGCGGCTTGTCAAGCACATAGGCTTGCTAAACCGCGGTCTGTAAAACAAGCCGCGGCATCTAGTTTGCCGATATGTGCTTGAAAAGTCAACAGGATTTCATTGACACGAAATCAAGAATTATGAAAGAACTGCCGCTGGCCGTCACGGGTTACCTGTGGCGGTTCTTGACGCCGATTTGGCAATGTGGTACCGTTCGGAATTCCGGTCGCTTTCTATAAGGGATGCGCATATCACGGTTTTGTGCGTAACGGGCGGAGACAATCGATGACGCTGTTTGAAGAGCTATCATGGCGGGGCTTTATCAGCCAGGTGACGCACGAGGAAGTTGGCAAACTCCTGGAGATGGACCGGTTTACCCTGTACTGCGGGTTCGACCCGACGGCGGACAGCCTGCACATCGGCAGCCTGCTTCCCATCCTGGGGCTGGTTCATTTCCAGCGGAACGGCCACAAACCCATCGCGCTGGTTGGCGGCGGGACCGGCCTGATCGGCGACCCCAGCGGCAAGGTGCAGGAGCGCCAACTCCTGACCCGCAAGCAAGTTGAGGCCAACGCGGAAGGCATCCGGCTGCAGCTCGAACGGTTCCTCGATTTCCACGGGCCGAGCGCTGCCAAACTGCTCAATAACTCCGACTGGCTGTGCGATATGCCGCTGCTCGATTTCCTGCGCGACGTGGGCAAGCATTTCTCGGTCAACGTGATGCTGGCCAAGGAGTCGGTGCGAGGGCGGATCGAAGACCGCGAGCACGGGATGAGCTTCACGGAGTTCTCGTACGTTCTCCTGCAGGCCTACGATTTTCTCCATCTGGCGGACACCGAGAACTGCCGGCTCCAGGTCGGCGGCAGCGATCAGTGGGGCAACATCGTGGCGGGGATGGACCTGATCCGGCGCGTGAGAGAGTACACGGTGTTCGGGATCACGTTTCCGCTGGTGACGAAGGCCGACGGATCCAAGTTCGGCAAGAGCGAAGGCGGCAACATCTGGCTGGACCCCGCCCGGACCTCGCCGTACAAGTTCTACCAGTTCTGGATCAACCAGGCCGACGCCGATATGCCGCGGTGGCTGAGACTGTTCACGTTCCTCGCCCCCGACGAGATCGCCGAGTACGAGCGGCGGCTCGTTAACGAGCCGGAGAAACGCGCCGCTCAAAGGAAACTCGCCGAAGAAGTTACCCGGATGGTTCACGGCGAGGCCGCGCTCGATAACGCCGTCCGGGCCAGCGACGCCATGTTCGGCGGCTCCCTCAAAGGGCTGGATGAGGCCACGCTCGCCGAGATTTTCAGCGAGGTCCCGTCCACGGAGATCCCCCGCGATGAACTCGGAAAGAACCGGCCGTTGGTGGACGTCCTGACCGAGCACACCGTGTTCAAGAGCAAAGGCGAGGCCCGCAGGCTCATCGAAAGCGGCGGCTTCTACCTCAACAACGAACGGCTCGACGCCGACATCAACACTTCTGCGAACATCATTTGCGCGGGGAACATCGCCGTGATCCGCAAGGGAAAGAAGAACTACCACCTGCTGAAGTTTGTGTAGTGTAGTGGACATAGTGGACGCAGTGGACATAGTGGACATGGTGGACAGACTATGGACAACGAGCCGCTTATTCAGAAACATGGCGGGTACAGGAAGCTGAAGAGCTTTCAGGTGGCCCAGTTGGTTTATGACGTGACTGTCCGTTTCTGCGACAAATACGTCAGCAAATCTTGGAAGACCTGCGAACAAATGGTTCAGGCGGCCAGGTCAGGCGTTCAGAATATTGCGGAAGGGAGCCAAACCTCGGCCACTTCGAAAAAAACAGAGTTGAAACTCACAAGTGTTGCGCGGTCCAGTCTTGAGGAACTGCGCCTGGATTACGAAGACTTTCTTCGCCAGCGGCGTCTGCCGAAGTGGGACCGCAATGATGCGCGCAGGGCAGATTTGATCGCCTTGCGCCCAACAACTGCTGACGCTGTAGCGGAGTGGGTAAAAAAGGTTCACGATAGCCAATCCGGGAAAAAGTCCACTCCGTCCACCGTGTCCACTTCGTCCACAGCGTCCACTTACTCTGAAATTGCAGCCAACGGCGCTCTGGCGTTGATCGCGGTCGCATCGACCCTGCTCGATCGCCAGATTGCTGCGCAAGCCAGGAAGTTTGAGCAGGAAGGCGGTTTCACCGAGCGCCTCTACAAGACAAGGCGATCGATAAGGAAAGACTAGCGCCCGTGTTTTCTCACCGGCCGCAGCAGCGTTTGCGCCCACAGGTCCAGAAACTGCCGGAAGCCGCGCAGCCGCCGCGGTATCTCCCCCGAGAAATTGCCCCAGAACCCCGGGTCCAACCGCCGCACCCGGCCGTCGACGCCCCAGCACTCGCATTGGGGCGCGCCGCTCCATGAGGCGAGCATCTTGAGTTTCACGCTCGGGAAAAGGACCACGAACCGGTCGTACCGGCCCGCGCGGAGTTGGCGGGCCAGTCGGCGAAGCCGGCCGACGTGCCAGGGCCGGTATCGGTCCACTTCCATTCGGACGACCTCGTCAGCCGCAATGCCGTCCATTGGGAAATCGGGAGGCGCCATCGCGGTGATCCAGGAGTGGGGCTGCCTCGCCCGAACGGTTCTCACCACTTTGGCAAAGTCGCTGCCGATGCTGAAAAAGACGCACACGCGTTCGGTGTGGTTCATGCGGTTTTCGCTTTCTTCACGAGCCCTTCGAGCATGGGCGGATAATACTTTTGCATGATGCGCGGCCAGTCGTACTCCTGCTCGACCCGCCGCCGGCCCGCCTCGCCCATCCGCGCCCGCAGGCCGGGCTGATCCAGCAGCGTTTCGAGGTGACCGGCGAGGGTCTTTGCGTCGTTGCGGTCGTAGATGAACCCGGTCTCGCCGGGCGTGACGATTTCCTGCAGCCCGCCGACCCGGCTCACACACACCGGCCGGCCCGTCGCCATTGCCTCGACCGCCACCATCCCGAACGGCTCTTCCCAAACCGACGGCACCACGCAGATGTCCGCCTGCCGGTAAAATGCCGGGAGTTCGGAAACGTCATGCCAGCCCAGCGGCCGGATCCACGGCGCCTTCTTCACGAACGGCGCCTCGACCGTCACCCAGAACTCGAAGTCATCGCGTCGTTGCGCCAGGATCTCGCCGCACCGCTGGACCACGTGGAGCCCTTTTGAGAAGTCCATGGCCCTGCCCGTCATCAGGATGATTTTTTTCTCGCCCGGCTTGCGTTGCGGCGGCGGGGTAAATGCGAACTCGCCCGCGTGAACGCCGCCGGGGATCACGTGGATGTTCGAGTTCAATGCCGCCAGGTGCCGTTTCGTCATGTGGTTGTAGACGATGATGGCGTCGTAGGCCCGAACCGACTCGACCAGCACATCGTAATACTCGGGCCGATGCGCGCCCGTCGCCAGGTACTCGCGCGCGTACATGTTTATCTGCCCCGTGCGGATGTCGCTGCTCAACGCGCGCGCGGTGCAGCGCCTGCACGCGTTCGGCGTGTTCAGGAAATCCTTGCGGCACGTCGCCCGCTTCCAAAACTGGCGGTAATCGCGAAGGCACGCCACCTCGTACGCGTAATAACGCGAGACAAGCGGATACCCAGCGAGCGCTTTCGTCAAATACGGCTTCATGAAAAAGCCGAAACACACAAAGACCACGTCGGGCCGCCACGCATCCACCGCTTCCCGAAACCGCGCCGGCAGATGCTCCGGCGTGAACGTGTCCAAACCGAAATCGAGCCGTTGCGATTCAAACGGCAAGGAGCCCGGCGGCATTTCGCCCCGGTTCCAGTTGTCGTTGTCGGCGGCAAAGAACAGTTTCACATCATGGCCGAGTTGTTGCAGCCCCACCATCGTCTGGTACAGGTCGAGCGGGGCGCCGCCAAGCGGCGGCCACGAGAAAACAAGATCGACAAAAGCCAGTTTCATGCCCGAATTTCCCGATACGGCTTCATAGGTGGCCGCGCGTGCCGAACCACCGGCTGCCGCCGTGGTCCAGATGGATCACCGGCATGCCGCTGAGGCGTTTTTCCTGCCCGAACTCGCGTCGCATCGCCAGCCCGAAGTTCGAATCGGCCACCGCAAAATGTTCGTACTCTTCGTATTGTACCTTCTCGAAGCACGTGTTGCGCACGATCTGGCAGAACCCGATCGGGATGCCCTCGGACTCCCGGTGCCGGTATTCGCCGCCGTTCACGAGCGCGCGCCACTCGAGCCACGGCTCGATCTCGCCCAGCAGCACCTTCGCCGTCGTCTCCGCATCGAGCATCACGCGCCCGTCCGGCGCCATGAACACGCAGCCGGCGGTTTCGGCCTCGACGCGCCGGAAAAAATCCGGCGGCAGCAGGACGTCCGCGTCCATCAAGACCACCCACTCGCCCGTCGCCTGCCGAACCGATTCGTTGATGATGAAACCTTTGGATTTTACCCGGTGCTCCGGGAACGCCGCCCGTTTCACCCGCAACCCGGGGTGTACAAGACGCACCGATTCGAGCACGTCGTCGGTGGCGTCAATGCCCGGTACGTAGCCTACCACCACCTCCACCTCGCCCGGGCCAACACCTTCCTGGTGCGCGAGGTTTCGCAGGGCCGCCTGCAGTCTGCGCGAAAACCGCGTGCTGAAAATCACCACGCTGTATTTGGCGCGCGGTTCGGGTGGCGCCGCGTCCGGCTCTTTCCAAATCCTCACCGCCTGCGTAGTGATCGTCCCGTCCACGTTCCATAATGACAACTGGATCTCGTTCCAGTCCGGCATCAGCACCGGCGCGTAGTACGGCCCGGCAAACCGCGCAGGCGCAACCGGCTGGCCGTCCCGCATCAGCACATAAGCGCCGTCTTTTTTCACGTACAGCGAGATCTCGTGGGAAGGTTGCAGTATCGGGCAAACCAGCCGCAGGTTTTTGCCGACCGCAAACCCGGCCAGATCCGCGATCCCGCCGCCGAAAGTGCACGAAATGATGAACGGCGGCCGGATGTAGGCGACGATCGAACTGAGTTTTTCGGCGTGCGTGGCCGAATGCCACCTCACCGCGCCCGACAACGGCTCCCCATACGTGTTCAGCGCCCGGTAGCGAGACGCCGGCAGGACCTCCGGCGTCTGCTGCACCATCAGCCGGCCGGATTCTTCGGCGAGCGCCTGGCGTTGAGCCTCCGCCTGCAGGCGCAGCGCGTCAATTGCATCATAGTGCCGCTGCCGTTGACCGGAAAACTGAGCGGGGGACAACACCAGTTGCCCGTGGCGCGGCCGCACGTCGATGCCCGGAAGCAGCCGCTTGAACTCGGCCGTCTCGCCGTCGCAGATCCGCCGCAGGCTGCACGACCCGCAACGAGGCCCCTTCGCCGTATCGCGGGCCGGCTCGGGCGGCGCCGACTCGGCCGCGCCCGGCATTCGGCCCTTGATTAGGCGCGAATACAGCGTGACCTTGTGCGCCAGCATCAGGAAACAGTACCACCACGGACGGTTTATGAGCAGCCACTCGACCACCCATTTATCCAGCGGGTTTTCGATCGGCGTTCTCCCGGCGATCAGGATCGCGAGCGCGAGCCCTGCCCTTTTTACCGGGCGGCGGTACAGTTTCACCGCGAGTTCGTACGCGCCTCTGTCGTACTGTTGGTGGTCCTGGAAGAACAGCGGCCTGTTGCCTGCCAACGGCAGGTTCTCATCCGCCACCATGCAAAGCGGCACCCCATAAATATTTGCCTCAATCCCTTCTGCGGCGACCGCGGACGCCAATTCGTTTATCTTGGCCAAGGTCGCAGCTTGATCTTGTGGCCGCTTTTCGAAGGCGTCATACAGCACAACGTTAACGGCCGACACGCCCGACCCCTTAAGACGCGCCGCCAACGCATGGGCATCGAGCGAGCCGCCGAACGGAGCGCAAAGCTGCACCCGCACCGCGAGTCCCGCGGCCCGGCACGCATCAAGCCAGCGATAAAACAGTTCCCCATCCGAATCCGCAGGCGTCAGAAAAACGTCGAGCAGCCCCGCATCGCGCAGCAGCCCCGGGTCGGGCGGCGGGCCCGAGCAGTCGGTCCTTAACGAGATGGCGGCGCTAACGGCCGTGTTGAGCCGGGCGTAGTCGACGAGCGTTTTTACCAGGTGCGCGTCGACATGCCGCGCCAGCACGTCTATTTTGTCAACTTTGAACATCAGCCGGTTCAAGTTGATCCACCGCTGGACGTCGCGCAGAGGGAAAGGTCGCCCGCGGTGGTTTGCCACCGCGACCAGCCCCCGCACGGGTGGCAGCGGATCCGCATATTTGGCTTGCGCATCTACGGGCATGTTTTACCACGTTTCTTGCGGAGCTCGAGCCACTGCATTCCGCGGGCGTAACTGGCCTTGAAACCGTTCCGCCGCAGGCTGGACAGGGCTTTCTTGCCCAAGCGCCAAGGATTGAGGCTGAACGTGTCTCCCGGGTCCAGAAACGTAAGGATTTTTGCACGCCGATCCGCATATTGGGCCAGGCACTTCGTGATACAATCTTCCGGCGCGGTTCCTTCCATAACCTGGTGGCGGATGCGCTGCATGGCCTCGCCATACCAGATATCTTTGAGGTTCCTTTCCTGCAGGCTGTCGGTCATGCCGTTGCCGAACACGCAGCATGGTGCACAACGTCCCCACGGCAGCACCACCAGGCTCAGCCACGGTTCAACGCATAACGCCCGGTTATAGCGGTTTCCACCGTTCTTCCGTTCCCGCGCCGCCGGCGTCTCTCCCGGGGGTAAGGCGGCAAGCGCGGTTTCCAGGCCCAACCGCAGGCCCAACGCCCGCGCCCGCTCGTACTGGCGCCGCAACTGCGAGAACTGCTCCGCCGTCGGCGCCAGATCCGCCATACCATCCGCGTACACGATCATCTGAATAAATACGAGCGTGGTCGCGCCCATTTCGTGCATCTTCTCGACCATCTCGCACAGTGAATCGCTGTTGAAGCGGCTCAGAACACACGCCACCCTTACGCCAGGGGCACTGCGGCCAAACTTCTGTTTTGCCGTTGCGAACTGCCGCATCGTCTCCATCGATTCTTCAAACACCCCGGGGAACCGCAGCCGGTCGTTTGTTTCCGCGGTCAGACCATCGACACTGATCGACACCTCGTCCCAATTTGCCCGGACCAGTTCTTCAACCGCCTCGGGCGTGAACAGCGTCCCGTTGGTTTGCAGCGACCCGATCATGTCGTAGTGCTTAATCCGCTTGCACATCTCGACCACGGCGTCGCGGCGGACCATCGGCTCGCCGCCCCCGCCGATCGTCCAATATTTCGTGCCCAGTTGTTCGCTCTCGTCCACCAGTTCGAGCAGTCGCTCGTTGGTCAACTCGCCTTCCTTGATACGCGGCTCGGTGTGCCAATGGCGGCTGCAGATCGCGCAGTTCAAGTTGCAGCGGAACGTCGGAAAGACCGTCAAATGGAGTGGCCCGGGCGCTTGGCCCTGCTGCCATTCCAGCAGTCTTTCGCAACACAACTTCTCGTAATCCACTGGTTTCTCCCGAGTGAAAACCCGGCTGGGACCTAATGCCGGTGCAGCCTGACCCATTCGGCGCCCCGCTTCACCGACGTGAGCACGCCGTGCTTGCGAATGCTTTGCACCCCTTTCCGGGCCAGGTAGGCGAATCGCCGCGCGCCCGTCAATCGCCGCCAGAACTCGTGTTCGTGATACACCTGCCGCTGCCAGTTCGCCAACGCCATGTTGTTCGACGGGCACCTCGAGCAATAATCCGGGGGGTGTTTCTCACGCAACTGCCGCCGCACCTCTTCAAGGTATTTCCCACGCCACACTTCCTGCAGGGACAAGTTGGCCAGGCTATCCGCACCCGGATCGTAAAAAGCGCAGCACGGGCCGCACTTCCCGTCAGGCAAGATTGACAGGCTCAACCACGGTTCATAACAGATGGCGTTGGCTGGGTCGCCGTGCGCCCACTGAACCGGCCGCAATCCGGACGACGCCGGCTGGCCCGAATCCTCGGCGTAGCACGCAAGGTTGGTCGACATCCCGTACCTGTTCGCCAGTATCTCTGCCCGGCGCGCGCTGGCCCGAAGCGTCTTCCAGTCGTCCTTGGTCAGGGCGAGCTCTTCGCACCGCTCCCCCTGCACAATCAGGTCCGACAGGCTCAACTCGTGATCGCAACCCAGCGCGTGCGACAGTTCAATGATGTCCTCGACCTTGTCGCAGGTCAGTTTTGTTAGCGTAACGTAAAGGCTGATGCCGGGCAGCAAGGCGTTCCGCTGCCGTTTAAGTTCGCCGAGTTTGCGTATGTTTTCCGTGGCCTTGGCAAACGACCCTTTGCTCCGGATCGAGTCGTTGATCTCCTCGTTGGGCCCGTCCAGGCTGACTGTTACGCGCTGCCAGCCCACCCGGATAAGCTCCTCAAAATGGGCCTGGTCAAAAATGGTGCCGTTCGTGTGCAGCCCGCCGTTCATCCCGAGTTCGCGGATGCGGCTTATCATTTTCATGACGATCTGGCCGCGAACCATCGGTTCGCCGCCGCCGATAATGAGCCATTCCCGCACGCCCAACTCGGCGCATTCGTCCACCAGCCGCATCAGCCGCTCGTCGGACATCTCCGTCCGGTCCACGTCGGCCCAGCGCTGCCAGCAGATGCTGCACCGCAAGTTGCATCTGTTGGTCGGAAACAGCGTCACACGCAATGGGCCGGCCGATCCCCCGCTACGCCACGCGGCCAGCCGGCCCATCCATTCTATACTCGCGCCGCTCAACTATTTAGACCTCCCAGTGAACTGCATGCAAAGTGCCTCACGCAAAGGATACCATCTGACCCCTGCGTCGTGCACATTTGCGGGGTGTCTGTCCCGGTTTTCACACCTTTAGCTCGATCCCTTTCCAGCGCCCGCGGTAGAAAACGGCACCGGTCAGCAGAAACCGCGCAGCATGCGCCACAAACACTGCCGCCCAAAGCGTGTAGATGCTCAGATGTCCCGTCATATCCAACATTTGCGCCAGCCCCAGCAGGATGACAATCTGCGTGATGAACGCGATGAACATCGGGGTTCGGGTATCGCCGGCGCCCTGCAACCCGCCCGTGAACGCCAGCGTCACGACCTGCAGAACGCCCGAGAACGCCAGCACCTTCAGCAAGGACGCCCCATACCCGAACAAAGGTTCCGCCGTAGCCCTGAACGCCCCCAGCAGCACGCCCGGAAACAGCCAGAATACCGCGCCCATCCCGGCCGCCCACGTCATCCCCATCAGTGCCGCCACGTACACGCCCCGCGTACCCCGGTCCGGCTGGTTTGCGCCGATGTTCTGCCCCATGATGGTGGCTGAAGCGACCCGGAGCCCGAACGACACCCACATCACCAGCGAGAAAAGCTGGATGTACCCGATGGTGTATGCCGCCTGGGCCGCCGCGCCTTGGGGCAGCATGCCGATTTTGCTGATCAGCAGCGCACCGCCCAGGTTCAGCAGCACCGCCTGCAGGCCCGTCGGCACTCCGATAAGCGCCACGCTTTTGAGCACCCGCCAGTCCGGCAACCGCAACCGGCGCGGCGGCAGAAACAAAGTCTTGCGCCGGAAAATCAGGATGATCGCGATGCCCACGGTGATTACGGGCGCCAGGCACGTGCCCAGTGCCGCGCCCGCGGTCCCCATCCGCGGCCACGGCCCGATTCCGGTGATAAACAGCGTGCTGAGCACAATGTTCAATACGGTTGTCAGCACCCCCAGCTTCAGCGGCAATTTCGGCTGGCCCGCCGCCTGCAGCGCGCCCGTCACCATAAACATGATGAACAGCGGCGCCCCGCCCACGAACATGACCCGCAGGTACGGCAGCGCATGGGCCGCCACCGACGCGTCCGCCGTCGCGAACCTCACCAGCGCCGGGCTCAACAAATACCCCAGCGGCCCAAGTACCAGCACCAGAATCGCCAGCGACGCCACAAACA
>JAPLKX010000314.1 GCA_026387845.1 Candidatus Hydrogenedentota bacterium
CGTGCAGGCGGGACGCCCGCACCACAATTGGCGGCAATTGAAAATCGGCGCCCCACTTCACATGCTGCGTCTCCGGCATTATCGGCTCGCTCTGTTTGTACCGCAGCTTCAGCTTACCTTTCGCGTCACGGCTCGTCACCAACGCCCACGTCGTTCCCTCGAACCCCGGCTCGAATCTCGCCCCGCCCGCCCCCTCGACCGCCGCATCTGTCCCTACAAAACCCAGCTTCCACCGGACCTCCCCCGCTACCGGCGAGTCCCACTCGACCTCAATCAACCCCGGGTTCCGCCGCCATTCATAGCTGAACTGCCGCGTTTTAATCGACGCCTCGTTCCAATCTTTGGGAAATTGCGGCGTAACCTGCACATACCCGTCGGGCCGTTTCGGCACGATCCCGAACAGCCCCTCGACCACCGCGCGCGCCCACATGCTCGATGCGTCGGCGAACTCGTCGTTCGCCCGCTGCCGCCCGTCCGAATAACTGTGGCACGACAGCCCGCCCGGCGTCGGCCCGTTGAAAATCCCGCACAGGCTTGCCCGAATCAGCGCGTACGCCTCATCCGCCCGCCCGGCGAGGTAGTTCGTCAGCGCCAGGTTCATCTCCTCGCCGTAAGCCACCTCGTACGTGCTGTGCGTATACGTCCGCCCGCGGTTTGGATACCAGTTCGAACTCCACACGATTTTCCCGCCGCCCGGCGTCGCATCGGTCCGCAGATGCGTGTCTGCCCAGTGCAGCATCTGGTAGATCTGGAGCGGGTCCGCCGCGCCGAACTCCGCCGAATGATAAATCGTCGGCAGCTCAGGTTCCGGGTGCAGCATCCGCTCGCCCCGCGTATCGACGTACTCCGCGAACACGCCCGCACGCTTCATCCACAGTTTCCCCTGCATCGCATCGAGCGTCTTCTCCGCACGCGCACGGTACGGCGCAGGGTCTTTCCCGAGCCGCGCCGCCAGATTCGCCATGAACCTGTTCGCGTTCAGCATGTAGGCCGACGCCTGCGTGCACTGGCCGCCGATGTACCAGTGCGAATCACTGATCCACGTGTTCAACGCGCTCTCATACAACCCCTCGCCAACCGGCTCGAGCCGCGTGTCTTCCCACTTCAAAATCCCATCCAGGATCGGGAAAATCCGCTCCATCAACTCCAAATCATTTGTGTAATCGAAGTATTGCCGCACATGATCGAAAAATACCTCGTTCATGTTGTAGAACACGCCTGGACCCGACTCGATCATGGATCCCAAAGCCCCGGCGTCCGGACCTTCCGTCACCAGCCCCAGCGTCGCGTGCGACTCGATGTACTTCCGAATCCGGTCCGTCCAGCCGTAGCACACCGGCCCGTACCCCGTCCGCCAACCCAGGTACGCAAACCGCCACGACCAACCCCCGTGTACCGTCGCCACGTCGCCCCATGTCCCCTCGGTGGCAAACGCCATCATCCCCACGGCCGCGTCGAGCCACGGGTCCGGCGTGTGCGTGACCACCCGACCCGCGATCTCCTGATTCCGTTCCAGCGCCCGCGCCCACGCCCCCGCCGGTTTCTCAATGTCATCCTTAATGTTGCCCCCCATCCCCACAACAATGAAACCTTCGCGCGTGTCTTCGCTCAGATCCACCGTCTGCACGGCTACCCTGTTCCGCCCCTCGGCGCCCGCAGCCATCGAACCGGCCAACGCCGCCGGCGATTCCTTAAACGACTCCGGCGCGCCCAAACCACCTGCGCCTTTCCACGAACTCCCGCCCTCGATCACGGCGTGCCACTCCGGCAGGTACCGCCACGCGCAAAACGGTTCGTTCGTGATCACGTCCGATTTGTCGAACGCCCGCTGAAGCTCGAACCGGCCCCCGTCCCACCGGATCACATCTTTGGCGCACTGTTCCGGCGCAAACTCAAACTCCTTGGCGCCCATGTTGTAGTTCGTGAAAAAGCCCGACGCCCCGCCGTACGCCCACACCACCTTCGCCCCATCGATTGGCCCCTCCACCGCCACACGAACCATCAAACCAGCCGAATCAGACAACGCCGACGCCTCCAGCCGCACCTCGACCCCCGGAAACGCCCCATCCTTCAACTGGTACGACATCCGGCCGTCCATATACGCCACATCCGCCTCCGCCCACTGATGAAACCATTTCGCCTGATCGCCACGGACCATACCAATATATAAGTGTCCAAGCAGCCCGCCCGCAGCATGATAATCAAACAAAAACCGCGGCTCGTTATACGCCACCACCAGCGGGCGAAACGTGCAACGCGGGATCTTCTCAAGTTCCTCCGGCAACCAGATCATCGTCCGGTCCGCGGGCGGGTACAAAGGCCGCCGGTACAGGCGGTAATCCCCCTCGACCACGCCGATATCCGACCCCGCAGGGGGCCTCGCCGCTCCTGGCTCCCCCGTCACCCGGATCTGCCAGCCGCCCGCCGCCGGCGTATACTGCCCAACCACCGGCCCGCCCCCAACCAGCAACGCCGCCGCAACGAAGGTCCCAATCAGCCCCATCACACCTCTCCTTTTCAGTGTCCTATTCTAGTTTCCCCAGTCTAGCACGCCCTACGCCCAATTGCAGTTTCTCCGCTCGGCCGGTTCTATTGTTTTTTTGTTTTCCTCCAGCCTGCTTTTAATCTTGTGCATGCCGCCAAAATCCTGTATAAGATAGGGCGTAAATCTTCGAATCGGGATGGGCTCGACTCGATTACGGAGGGGTCCTCATGTCGGAAAACCTTGAAGTTCAATTCCAGCAGGCCAGCCAGGACGTCGTTAAACTCCCCAAAGCGCCCGACAACGACGTCAAACTGCAACTGTACGCGCTGTACAAGCAGGGCTCCGTCGGCGACTGCACCGGCGACCGCCCCGGGATGCTCGATTTCGTCGGCCGGGTCAAATACGACTGCTGGAAAAAACTCGTCGGCACTCCCAAACCGGACGCCATGCAGCAGTACGTCGACCTCGTAAACAAGCTCAAAGCCGGCGCCGGCGTGTAGCTCGTTGCGAACCTCTAGAGCGTTTTAACCTTGAAATGCGCCGCACTTACATGAGCAAAAAACGGGGACTGACTCGCTTTTCGGCAGTTTGAAAAGCGTGTCTGTCCCCGCTTTTTGCGGCCTGCGACTATACGCATCTCAACATTAAAGCGCACTAATTGCCCCGGACGCCCCGCGCTCCAGCAGGGTGTTGTGGGCTTTTTTATGCGTCCCATAGGTCCCATAAGTCCCATTAACAAATGATGCCACTCCTCCTCACTCTGTTACTCGTTGTGCCCTCCGCACAGGGCAAAGATCACGCCCTCACGCTGGACCAGTTCCGGATCCGCGACCCGTTCATCCTGCCCGTGCCCGCTGAAGGCATCTACTACCTCTTTGGAACCGGCGTCGCCAAGTACGCTTGGGGCCGCGGCATCCCCCTCTCACCCTCCCCCACTCCGCAATTCATTCAGCCTACAGCCTCGTCTATCTCCGCCAGTTCCTCGGGGTCAAACCGCAGGTTCTTCAGCGCCCCAACGCACTCCCGCACCTGCTCGGGGTTGTGCGCCCCAACCAGCGCGCTCGTCACGCGCGGGTCGCGCAACACCCATGCGACCGCCATCTGGGCCATCGACTGGCCCCGCCGTTTTGCGATCTCGTTGAGCTTCCGCACACGCGCCACGACATCGCTCGTCACGTCCTCCGGCCTGAGAAAGCCGGTGGGATCGCTTGCGCGCGAGCCGGCCGGGATCGGGTTGTTCGGGTCGAGGTACTTCGAGGTCAGCAGGCCCTGCGCGAGCGGCGAAAAGACAATCACCCCCACGCCGTACTGCCCGGTGTACTTAAGCAGATCCCGCTCGATCCACCGGTCCAGCAGGCTGTAATTCGGCTGGTGGATCGTGATGGGCGCCCAGCCCCGCCGTTTCACCAGTTCCGCCGCCTGCACGAAAAACGCCCCGCGATAACTGCTCACGCCCGCATACAGCGCCTTGCCCTGACGCACGATATCGTTGAGCGCGCCGATGGTTTCCTCGAGCGGCGTGTGCGGATCCGGCCGGTGCGAATAAAAAATGTCCACGTACTCCAACTGCAGCCGTTTCAACGATTGGTCGAGACTCGCCATCAGGTATTTCCGGCTCCCCCACTCCCCATACGGCCCCGGCCACATGTCCCACCCGGCTTTCGACGAGACGATCAACTCGTCGCGGTACCCGGCAAAATCCTCTTTCAGGATCCTCCCGACCCGTTCCTCGGCGCTGCCCGGTTCCGGCCCGTAATTATTGGCCAGATCGAAATGCGTCACCCCCAAGTCAAACGCCGTCCGCATCATCGCGCGGCAATTGTCATGATCCGCATACGTACCGAAGTTGTGCCACATCCCCAGCGATACCGCCGGCAACAGCAAACCGCTCCGGCCGCTACGGCGGTACACCATCTCATCATACCGGCTCCCGCTGAAACTCATGCCCATCTCCCCTTCCACTTTCTAAGCGCCCGCGTAAAGTATAGCTTCAATTAACGACGAGATCATCCCGCTCTGCCGCCATGCGTGACCACGATCTCCGCGCAGAAAACAAAAAAACCGGCAAAAGATTCGACAACCGCACCGGCCTCCTCATTCCCGGCGGTCGCCGAATCCCTTGCCCGTTATTCTTGTTATGGTTCTAGTTCTGTCTACGCTTGCTCGTGACGCCTGCCGCCTCGCCTTCCGCCCGTCGGATCGACGGCGCGTCCGGCCGTTCCAAGCGGTGCGCACCCGACTTCAACGCCGGGTTCGTCCCATATTCATAAAGGACCACCAGACCGTCTTCACCCGTGCAAACGCCCACCACGCACAGGTCCGTGCCCGCACGGTAATCCTCGAGGGCCAGCTCCCAATCCGGGTCGTAGTAGTCAATCCAGTCGGCTGCCCCAAATACGCGGCCCTCCGAGAATCCGTCGTTATACCCGTCGTCATAGCCGCCCGTGCCATACTCGATGTGAACGTCGTCGCGCAAGAAGACCTCATAATCCTCCGTGTACCCCGCCTCATACCCGTCCATGAAGCCTTCCTCGAAGGCGTCGTCGTACGCCGCGAAATACCCGTCGTTGTACGCCGCCCACACCCCGTCCCAGTAGCCGCGATCATATTCGGGCGACGCCGGGCTGGGAATCTCGTCGCCCTCGTACAAGATCGGCCCATAACCAAGCGTGTCCTGGCTGTCCGCGTAACCCTCGTGGTACCAGTCGTCTTCCACGAAACCCACCGCATAACCCGCGTCGTACTCATCCAGCGTCGGGCAACCCGTCATCAGCAATCCCCCAACCAACGCTAATGGGAACCCGGCAAAAATCCCCCAACGCATTCCCCGTAAGTTTCGCATATTCATCCTTCCTCCTCGTCGAGATCTCAAATCTGAGATCTCAAATTTCAAATAACTAAAATCACACCCCTTGTACCCTTCGCCCGGCACGCCTATGCGGCACTTATGGGACGCGGGTCGCTTATGATTCAACTCTTGCGTCAGATGTCCCGCCGGCCCAAGAAGGCCGGCGGGACGGACTTTCAGGATCTGTTAACGCCCCCGGCTTGACCGGCCACCGCCCATGCTGCGGCCCCCGCCGTCCATGCTGCGGCCGCCGCTGTGCGAAGAGCCGCCACGAATGGAAGGCGCTTCGCCCATCGACGGGCCCCTGCCGCCCCTATCAGGAGAACTCATCCGTGGCGACGGAGACGGCATTTCCATTGACCGCGGAGACGGCATTGACGGCCGCGAAACCTGCGGCGCCGGCATACTGGGCCGCGAATACTGCGGCACGCTCGGCTCGCTCCTCATAGATCGCGGCATCACTTGCGGCGCTTGCGCCCTCGGCGGTTCGATCGACCGCGGAGACGGCCCGCCTCGGCTTATGACGTCCGGTCGCGACGGCACCTGGGGCTCAACTCGCATGCTCGAACGGCCATGCGACGGAGTACGTACAGACGGCGCTTCCGGCCGCTGCGGAGCTTCTATCGACCGCGGAGACGGGGCTTCCGTCCGCCGCGGCGACTCTATCGACCGCGGTGACGGCTCAGCAGTCGGGCCGCTCGGCTCGTTCCGCCGTATCGAAGGGCTTTCCGTACGCCGCGGCGACTCTGTCGACCGCGGAGATGGCTCAGCAGTTGGGCCGCTCGGCTCATCCCTCCGGATTGACCGGCCTTCTGCCTCGCCGCGCCCCCTGCTGGGAGTACGCGTTTCCGCACCACCCGCGTCAACCGGCTCCCGCGTCGTACGCTCCCGCACACCGCCGCCTTCGCCGCGCCCGCGGAAACTCGGGGTCTCGTCCGGCGCTATCGAACGCGGCTCGGAACTCGGCGCACCCGGCGTTTCTTCTACCCGGCGAATCCCCCGCTCGCGGCCGCCCCGGGAACGTCCCGGCGGGACGCCGCCAACTCCGGATTCCGGAGCCTCGCGCACCGAACGGTCGCGCACACTGGGCTCGCCGCCACGGCCGCGATCAATACCCCCGCGACTCTGCGACTCGCCCGGCTCCACCCGAGCACCCGGCGCCGACGGCGAACGATCAGCGCCCCGGCCCCGATCTCGAATCCCGCCAATGTCCGTCGTGGCAAGACGGCGGCCACGCGCTTCGGGCGTCACCGACGCCGCTTCCGGCGCAAGCCGCACGCTGCGCGCACGCGCCTCCCGCGAGGTGGGCTGCTCGGGCGTCCTCACGCTCCTGCGCACATCGGCCCCCGCCGTCTCAAACCGGCGCCGACCCACCGACGACTCCAGCCGCTCCACCCGGCCACGTGCCAGCGTCCCTTCGTGATCCAGCGCCATCGGCCCGCGGATCGCCCTGCGCGGCGCATAATCGCGCACCGCCATGTGACTGTCCGGGTACGGGAAGTGCGGCCGGCGCGTTCCAAAGTTGATGTTCCAAATGTTGATCTCCGTCGCAGGGATGCCATGGATGAGCGACGAATGGAACGGGTTGATGTAATGGCCGCCGTAGAAAAGGTAGTCCGCTGGACAGTAGCTGCTCGCGAACACACTGAACTGCAACCCGCCCATGTAGTAGAAATCGTTGCCATAAACCACCGGACGATCCCACGGGTCAAGCGGGCACCACACAAAGTTCGGGCCCACACGGTAAGTGGCCACCCACGCCGGGCCCCATACGTCCCGGTACCGCCAGCACCAACCATAGCTCGGGTGGTAACGCCAACGGCCGTAGTGCGACGTAACGTACGCAAACGGGTAATCGCCTACCCACGAGTAGCCGATCGTCGGAACATAACTCCAGTGGCCATACCGGTACGGGACATAGTCCGTTACCACCGTCGGCCGCCAGTAGGGGTCGTTATCAATCGTCACCCAGTCGCCGTACGTCCCCAGATCCTCCACGCCCACCGGCGTGTCCTTGATCACCGTCGTCGGAACCGCCTCCAAACCCACCGCCAACAACTGCGCCCGCTCCCGGTTCCACGCGTCGAACGAGTCTTCCTCACCCCGGTCGAACGGTTCCGGCAGCGACGGCAGGTAGCCCGGGTCAATGTACGACCGCTGGCCCGTCTGGAGGATCGTGTCCTCCCCGCCCGGCGCCCGGATCGTCACCGCACCCCAATGAACGCTGACTGTCGTCGCCCCGTTCGTCAAAATATCCACCCGCACCTGCGTGTCATTCTGGACGTGCATGTCCGCCACGGGCGACTGAAATATCACGCTCCCAGAACTCCGCGAGATCCGCTGAACGTAAAACGCACCCGTCCAGCCTTTAATCACGCCCGAAGGCGGGAGCGAAACGATATCGGCCTTGCTGCCGTCGGCCATGCGAAGGAACGTCCCGCCCGACATCTCAACCTCGAGCGTTCCCTTCTCATCTACCCAGAGCGTGTCTCCCGGCATGACCAGCGTGTTTACCGTCGCGTAACTCCAATCCTCGTCCGCGGCGCCCTTCACCATCGAGCCGCCCGAATCAAACGCCACACGGGCGTGCAACGGGTCTTGTGCAACCGCCGACGGTCCGGCCGCACCCGCCAATATCACCGCCAGCGCCAATACCCACCAGCGCCGGCCTCCTCTAAACGGGCTCGTTTTTGATCTCATAGCCTGTACTCCTACGCGGGCCTTTTCCCGCTACTCATCCAGACGAATTCTCTGAATGAGCATTCACTCTCTTAGTAAAACGATTCAAACCGCCCCCGCGGTTGCAGAAAATTCCCAATTTTTCCCCGTTTTTTTGACTTTTTTGCGCGATTCGGGCCGCAGCAATCCGCAATCCGCTTGCGCCCAAGCCCGCCCCTGTGCAAAATGTCCACAGTGTCCAAAGTGTCCACCAGGTCCACTATGCAGTTTCCGCCCGAAGTCGTCGCCTGGCACGACGTCATGGCCAAATGGCTAAAAGCCAACGACCCCTATAAGCACCTCGTCACCACAAGCTTCGGCGGCTTACCCGAATACCCAAATATGTGGAACCTCCCGTCTTTAGATTACATACAGCGCCATACGTACCTCAACGGGATCGAGACCAATACCCAGCCCGCGAAGAGCATCGCCGCTACAGCCCAAAAGTTCCACGATAACTTCAACAAACCCATATACATCGGCGAGTACGGCGTCACCTGGAAAGGCTTCATAACCGAATTGGACCCCTACTGCCGCGGCACGAAAC
>JAPLKX010000468.1 GCA_026387845.1 Candidatus Hydrogenedentota bacterium
AGTTCGAGCCGGAGCCGGAGCCTGAACCTGAGCCTTTCGTCGCGGCTGCGCCAACGGTGTATCCAGAGCCCGTCCCACAAGAAGTTTTTGAAGAACCCATACCCGAGCCTGAGTTTGAGACCGAGCCGAAGTTCGAGCCGGAGCCGGAGCCTGAACCTGAGCCTTTCGTCGCGGCTGCGCCAACGGTGTATCCAGAGCCCGTCCCGCAAGAAGTTTTTGAAGAACCTATACCCGAACCTGAGTTTGAGTCCGAGCCGAAGTTCGAGCCGGAGCCCGAACCTGAATCTTTCGTCGCGGCTGCGCCAACGGTGGAAACCGAGACCGTCTCAGTGGCGCCGATCAAGGAAACACCCGAGCCGCCCGACCTCGCTGAAGCGGAGTTGCTCCTGCGCGCACTCGAAAACCAGCCGCGTGACCTTCCTCCGTCTCCCGCTACAGAAATGCCCGCGCCCGTTTCCACCGAGCCCGCCGCACATCAAGCGGGCGACGTGGAAGATCTGCCTGTACGCGAACCGATGACGCGCCACGGCGCGCGGCGGTCGCGGCGGTCGCGGAGCCGGGTACGCAGGCGCAGAGTCCGGCTGGCGGTTATGTCTGTAGCCATCGTGGCAGCGGCGGCCATCATAACGGGTGGGTACGTGTGGATCCGCCCCGCGCTCAGCTCCCCCGAGGCGCGGTTCGCCTCCGCCGAACGGATGGCGTCGGGCGGGTCGTTCTCCCAGGCGTCTGCCGCGTTTGAGTCGTTCGCGTCGGCGTACCCGCAACACCCGTTGCGATCCTCCGCCGAGTTCATGGCGGCCCACTTTGCCTCGATGTCGCCCGCCGGAGATTTCGACGAAGAGCAGGCCGTTGCTCAACGGGCGCTGGGCCTGTTTGAAAACTTCCTGCGCGACAACCCGACCCACGTCAAAGCGCCCCGGGCGTGGGTGATGCTGGCCCAGTTGCACTACAAGCTCGGCCGCTACCAGGAAGCCGTCAAGATTCTCCGCGATCCCGTGCTCCGGTTGCGCGACCCGGAATCGGGCCTGCCGGGATTGCGCACCCTGGCCCGTTCGTACGTCCGGCTGGGCGAGTTGGAATCGGCCGTTTCCGCGTATCAGCAGGCCGCCGCGTTTGCCGGAAATTACGCACCCGACGCGGACTACGACGAGTTGGGCGACTTGTTCAAGCTGCGTGCCGATCGTGCCGATGATCCTGGGGGAGTCCAGAAGCTTCGCTTAACCGCTGTGGAAAACTGGAAGTACGCGATCCGGGTCCAGGGGATCGACCCCGCAAACAAGGCCAAAATCCAAGACAAAATAAAGTGGCTGGAATCGCAATTCGGCGAACAGCAACAACCACCGGCAACACCCGGAACGGAAGCCGTCGCTGCAAGCCCTACAGAACCGGCGCCCACTGCCCCGCCGGCCGCCGGCCCCATCCCGCCGGCCCCTGCCGTGGACCCGGCGGCGGAAGCTCGTTTTCTGGGCGGCGGCCCTGTGACGGATCCCGTGCAATGACGCGCATAAGAATGCGGCGCAGGAGAATGTCCATGCGGTGTAGTGCATTGAAGGCAGCGCTGCTCTTAACGGCGGTTGCTGTGCCATTCGCTATTTTCCTGCCGGCCGCGAGCGCACAGGAACCGGCCCCCGATATGAAAAAGATCCAGGCGGGGGATGTCCTGTTTCTGGACGTTTACCGCCGCCCGGAGTTGTCTTCATCGGTTCAGGTGGATGCGAACGGCGCCATCAACGTGCCTTACGTCGGGGATGTTGTTGTCCAGAACATGACCGAGCAGGAGGCGTCCGCCCAGGTGGCTTCGGCGCTCAAGCTCATCCTGAAAAACCCGCGGGTGACCCTTTCGCGCACGGCGGGCCGGATCGAGGGCGGCAGGGCCCCCGACATGAAAACTCAGATCGTCCCGCTGAGCAATTCCAACGCCGAAAATCTGGCCCTGTCCATGGACGGGATGTCCTCGCCCGGCGGCAGTATCGGCGCCGACAAGAGCACGAATTCGCTCATCATCACCGACTCGCCGTCCGCCATTCAGAGCATAGTCGCGGCCATCCAACAGCTTGACCAGATGCCCAGCCAGGTCACCCAGGTGCAGATCGAAGCCAAGATTGCCGAGGTCGAGCAGGGCGCCATGAAAGAACTCGGCATCCGATGGTTCGCACAGGGCACGGACGTCACCGGCGGCTACTATCCGCCCCGATCCCAGGATGCGATCGGCAACGCGGCCAGCGCCGGGCTCGACCCGCTCGCCAACGAGCGGATCGGCGCAGGCGGCGGCGGGTATAGCGCCGCCGGCATTGACCGGCGATTTACTGGCGGCCAGAAGTTCAACCGGCTGCTCGACGTGCCGATGCACGTGCCGGTGATGGGCCAGATGTTTTTCGGCCTGATGAACAAGAGTGTCGATATCGGCACGCTGCTGGACGCGCTGGTTAAAGACAACAAAGCGGAACTGCTCGCCACCCCCTACATCACCGCGGTCAACCACGAGCAGGCCGAAATCAAAATGACCGACGAGTTCCCCTACACCGAAAGCTCACAGACGTTCGGGACGCTCGCGTATTCGGTAAAGTTCATGGACCTCGGCATCAAGCTGCTGGTCACGCCGCACGTCTACAAAGATGGCGAAGGCCCCTACGTCAAACTCGATCTCAACCCGGAGGTCTCGTTCGCCAACGGGATGGCCAACGGCGTGCCAATCAGGTCCGTTCGCAGTTCAAACAGCGTCGCCAACGTCCGAGACGGTCAGACGCTCGTCATCGGCGGGATCGTCCTGAATGATGAGCGCAACGTCGAGCAGCGGGTGCCGGGGCTGGGCAAGATTCCGATTGTGGGGAGCCTGTTCAAGCGCAAAGAACGCGCCAGGTCGAGGAACGAATTGATGGTGTTTGTCACGCCGCGCATTCACGCCTCGCCCGAAACCATCACCTGGGACCGAATGATTAACCTGACCGGCGCCGCGAAAGGGGAGTTGCCGCAGATTCCCCTCAATACGCCCGGCGGTGAAACCCGCAAGGAGTAGCGCCCGGCATGGCCCAGGATACCCCGCCGCTCGACCCCCAGCAGACCGGCCAGACCCGTGAACACCAGTTGCGGTTCGTGGTCAACGTGCTGGCCCGCCGGTGGCTGATGATCCTGCTCATCAGCTTTTTCGGGTCGGTGTGCCTGGGCATCTATGGGCTGCTCAAGTATGAACGGCCTCAGGGCACGTACACCGCACAGGCCAAGGTGCTCGTCACCCAGTCGCTGTGGGACCGCGACGTGCTCAAGAGCGTGGGCGGCGCGCCGCTGTTTCCGGTGGACGCGCAGTCGCTGGTCAGACGCAGCAGCAACCAGCGGCTGGCCGAGAAGGTGGCGCGGGCGCTCATTCAGCAGGCGGTCGCCCAGTCCCTGCCCGCGGCCGCGTTGGCCACTGAAGAGGAGTATGCCGCAAAAGCCGCCGAAATCAAGGGCATGCTCAACATTGCCGTCGAAGACCCGCAGAGTGGCGTGATCCTCATTGAAGCGCGCAACTGCCCGTCGCGAGACGAAGCCGCCCGCGTCGCCGAGTTTGCCGCCAGGATATTCGTTGAAGACAACCGGCAGCTCCAGGTCGAAGAAGAGCAAGAAACCCATGAGACCATTCGCGCCCGGCTGCAGCAAGTGCAGGAGGAGCTTTCCAAGGCGGAGACCGCCGAATGGCAGTACAAAGAGAAGATGGGGTTTGAAACCTACGATGAACTGGCCGGCATTTATCGGGAGTTGAAGGATAAAAAGGCGGACCAGGAAAAAATCAACGCCCAACTTTCTGAAATCGCGGCGCAACTTACCGACATCCGCGCCCAGTTGCCCGAGGCGCTCGGAAACGTCAATGACAACGTGGTCACCCAAATGATCACCGAGCTCAACGACCTGCTCAAGGAACAACTTAACCTCAGTGTCGACTACACGCCCGAGTACCCCGGCCTCCAGGAACTTCAGGACGAGATCAATGCGAAACTAGAGGCCATTCGCGAAGGGATCAGCAAGGTGGACGGTTCTGTCGGGGACGGCGCGGACATCTGGAACAGGCGGCAGTACCTGTACCAGCGGCAACTTGACCAGCGCCTGAGCCTAGCCGAGATCGACATGCGGATAGCCACACTCAAGCGGGCGCTCGAAGACCTCATCCCGAAGATCCCCGAATTGGCCAACAAGAACCTCGAGCTCGAACGGCTCGCCAATGACACGCAGCACATCCGCGACCAGTTCAACAAGCTTCGCGAGAAAGAATTCGAGATCCGCACCGCGCTCAACCGCGAGAACGGCCAGGTCGAACGCCATGAGTCGGTGTATGCGTCGCCGGTGCCAGTGGGCGGCGGCCGGATCGTGGTGTGGATGAATTTTGTGCTGGGCGGCCTCATCGGTTTTGGTGCGGGGCTTGCACTGGCCATGATGTTCGAGATGATGGACACATCCGTCAAAAACATCGAAGACATCAACAACTACATCGGGCTCGAGGTCATCGGCACGATTCCCTACATGCGATTCGGAAAAGGTAAAGGGCGCGGGCGGCGGGGAACGTATGTCGCCGTATCCAATGAGAGCCAGATCGACGAATGCATCGTCACGCAGCACGACCCGAAATCGCCCGTGTCCGAGGCCTACCGGACCCTGCGCACCAACTTCCAGTTCGCCACCATCAAGCAAAAACCAAAGACCATCATGGTGACCAGCGCCGTGCCCGGCGAAGGTAAAACCACGACGGCGGTCAACATGGCCGTCACCATGGCTGACTGCGGAATCCGAGTCCTCCTCGTCGACACCGACCTGCGGAGGCCAAACGTCCACCGCGTACTCAAGATGGGCCGGGGGCCCGGGCTCGCCGACGTGCTGCGCGGCAACGCGGAACTCTCGAGCGTCATCCGAAAGACGAGCGTCGAGAACATGTGGGTAATCTCGAGCGGCCGGGTCCCGCCCAACCCGTCCGAACTCATTGGCTCAGCCAAAATGCAGCGGCTGATGGACGAGCTCAGCGGCCAGTTTGGCCTCGTGGTGTGCGACGCCCCGTCCATTCTTGTGGTAACGGACCCAGTCCTGTTGGCCACGCACGTGGACACGGCGGTGCTGGTGGTGTCGGTCAACAACGCCCGCAGGGAAACGATCCAGCGCGCGCACAAACTGCTTGATGCCGCGTCCGTCCAGATCGCGGGGGTCGTTCTTAACGGGCTCGAAGCCACCCGCCGCCACTACTATTATTACTACTACTATTACGAAGACGGTGGAGCCGGAATATGGCGCCGCTGGGCCCGCTATTAGATACGCAAGAAGAATTCGGGATTTTGAGACAGCTTCCTTGCTGCCGCTTTTGCTTGCGGCTTACCCCGCATGAACGTGGAAGGGGCGTCCCCGCCGCTTCACAAGGTTAGCCATTGTATGCCGCTGTTTAGGTCTCCGCAGGGCATCGGCCGCGGTGAAGCCGCGGAAAGCCGGCTCGAATTCCCGTTTTTTGCGGGGTTCATGGCGTTTTGCGCCGTGGTCATCCTGGCGGCCCACATCCTGCTGGCCAACCCCGCCGTCACGATCGCACTCACCGTCAGCATGATCGTGTTCGGCGTCACCGTCGTCCGTGTCCAATACGGCGTGGCCATCCTCGTCGTGGCGACCCTCCTTTCCCCGGAGATTGACCTGACCGGCGAACCCATTGGCTCGCAGGCCGTGAACGTCCGTTACAACGACCTGCTGATCGGCGTGATCTTCCTGGGCGTGATTGTCAAGATGGCCTTTGAAGGCCGGTCGGTGTTCTGGCGCTCGAGCACCATCAACCCCGCGATCTGCACGTACTTCGGCATCTGCATCATCTCGACCCTGCTTGCCGTCAGGGCAAACCTGCCCGCCTGGGACCGTCGCTTCGCGTTTTTCGTAGCACTCAAAATGATCGAGTTCTACATGATCTTTGGTCCGAACCCAACACGCTGGGCGGTTACCTGATGATCGTGATGTGCGTGGCGGCCGGGCTGTTCACGCAGGCGCCGCGGGGCCGATCTAAAATGGCCCTGATGTTGGTGACCGTTGTCGCGTTCATCCCCTTTCTCTACACGCTTTCCAGGGCCTCGTACGCCGCCCTCATCGTGGCGTTTTTTGCGCTGGGCGTGATGAGCCGGAGAAAGTCGATCCTGGCCGCCGTCGCGCTCACGCTGATCCTCTCGCCGGTCCTCATGCCCGAAAACGTCAAAGACCGGGTCAACTACACGTTCCAGCGGGGCGGCGGCGAGCCGGTCGTGATCGCGGGGCACGACTTCGGCCTGCAGGTCGACAAATCGACCCACGAACGCCTGTACGTCTGGCAGAAAGTGAAGTTTCTGCTGTCCGTAGCCCCCTGGTTTGGCGGCGGGCTCGCCTGGGAAAAGGTGCTCGATTCCCAGTACGCTCGAGTCATCATGGAAACCGGCCTGCTCGGGCTGGCCGCGTTTCTCTACCTCCAGTTGCAACGTCTCCGAACATGCAGGCAAGCCGCCCGATGGGCCACCGACTGGTTCGGCAAAGGGCTGTCGTTCGGCGTGACCGCCTGCGTCATCGGCCTCATCGTACACTCGCTCGGCACCATCTCGTTCCTCATCATCCGGATTATGGAACCGTTCTGGTTCCTCGTCGCCC
>JAPLKX010000179.1 GCA_026387845.1 Candidatus Hydrogenedentota bacterium
ACTCGAGAAGGTCACGCGCTTGGGCGAGCTCGCAACGGCGATTGCGCATCACCCGCTTCTGAAGGACGCGCTGGCGCTGAAAGGTGGAACGGCATTCAATCTATGCTTCGGGACCGCCCCCGCACGGCTGTCAGTGGACCTCGATTACAACTACATCGGCCACGTTGAACGTGAAGCCATGTTGGCAGACCGACCCCGTATCGAAGAAGCGGTCGTCGCTGTTGTGCAACGTCTTGGTTTTGACGTGCAGCAGTCCGCGGATTCATTTGCGGGCCGAAAGCTCTACGCCGGGTACCGTTCCGTGCTGGGACCGCCAAGCCGGGTCGAAGTTGACCTGAATTACCTCTGGCGCGTGCCCTTGCACGGGGTAACGGAGCGGGAGCTGTGGCAACCGGGCGAACTCGACCGGCCACGGGTTCTGACGGTCTCGATTCTCGAACTCTGTGTGGGAAAGCTTCTGGCCTTTATGGACCGCAGCGCTGCCCGAGATGCGTGGGATGTAGAACGGATGCCCACACTGACGCAGGAAATACTATGGACGCCCCTGTTTCGCGCTTTGTTTATCGCATTGTCAGTGACGCTGCCACACCCACTATCGAACTACAAGCGGAAGCATATCGAGGAGAGACTGACGACCCGGATGATTCAGGAACAGCTTCTGCCGATGCTGGCGGTGGGTAGGCGTCTTGATAAAGAAGAACTAATCGAACGCGCGTGGCGGGTAGTGGCGCCGTCTGTCGAACTCACCCCCAATGAGCAAGAATACATCAAGCTCATAAACGACGGTATTATCCGGCCAGAATTACTCTTTCCAGATCAACACGCGTTTGCTCAACGTATCGCCGGCCATCCGGCTATACTCTGGAAAGTAGCCAATGTCCTTCAGGAGCGGAAAAAGCGAGGCTGAAAACGGCGGGTCGCTGTTTCTATTTCAGCCAGAGCCAGACGGTTTTGGGGTCGGCGCTGACTTCGAACGAGTCGCGGAGCCGGGAGAGGTAGGGGCTGTAGAGGACACGTTCGCCGTTGATTTTTTCGATGCTGATCCGGTGGCTACATCATCCACCAGTATTCGGGACTGACGGAGTCCAACCTGAACGATTGCTGATCTTCAGGCAGCGATTTGAGCAATTCACGAGCCTTTTGGCCGATGGCCTCCGCAGCGATTTCAACACTGCGCCAGCCGACATCGCTTGAGGCGTGTACTCGTGGGTCCAACCCCCCGATCCCGTCAGGCGGTTTCATGTCGGGGGCCAATGGCCCGCTGCCCAACTCCGACACGTCCACAAGATCGGGGTAGAGCGCCATCATGTCGGATGTCTCCCATTTTGCCGCATGGTCCGTGTTGCATTCCTTACCTGCACTCAGTGTCACTTCCCAAAGACCAATTCCAGCGACCGTCCCATCTTTTACGACCGGTTTAAGGGCCGTGTTAATCATGTCAATCTGCTCTTGAACATTATGTCCCGACACCCCAATGATCACCCGGAAGCCGGCCGCCTTCAAACGACGAAACAGAGCCGTGACCATGCGAACAAGGTCCTCACCGCCTGCGCCGGACTCGAAGTAAACGGGCGGATAGACTACGCCCCCGAATTTCTCCGCGGTTTTTACCAGGATCCCATGTGCTTTCAGTGCGTCGGTACCAATCGGTAGATGTCTGCCGTGCCATTCGATCGTGCCGAATGGGACATACACAACCGGGAAGTTGCGGGCCGCTGCTTCTAATTGCGCCGGCCGCATGAACTGCATTTGAACCGAGGCCGCCACGTTGCGTGTAACTTGGTTCAACGAGGCCGGCGTGTTCCGCTCGGAACCCTCCCCCGAGCCTGGAACGGCAAGCTGCTGCTCGGTCTGTGGCTTGGGGGTTTTGGTGGTCAGGCGATGTGTTCCAGACTTCAAGCAGGAAGCGAGCCCAACAACACTGGCCGCAAGCAAGGCGGCCGCTATCCCGAGGCCCACCACATTCTTCCGCGCCCAGAAGCCGTCGTAGTGTCTTGTCACCGTTATGTGCATTTCATTTCCCTCCTAATTGTGCTCGCACATCAAGGGAGCAGGATGACCCAAACTTGATGGCGCCAGACTCGCCAAGGCTGAATTGTCTCATTACCTATGCCATCAAGACCAGTCCGACCCTTCGCCTACCGCAGGTTCTTTGGTAGCCAGAGCCAGACGGTTTTGGGGTCGGCGCTGACTTCGAACGAGTCGCGGAGCCAGGAGAGGTAGGGGCTGTAGAGGACACGGTCGCCGTTGATTTTTTCGATGCTGATGCGGTGCATGGGCTTGAACGCGCGGGTGAGCATGATGCGCATGAAACCGAAGTAGTCGGTGAGGCGGGGGTGGTCGGGAGGCACGCGGATATCGAGTTGTTTCCCGTAGCTTTTTGAGACTATGACGAGCCGGTTGCCGTGGTAGACGAGGTGCGTGCCGGGGATGCGTTTGGGGAGGTCGTGTTTGATGGATTCGATGTCGACTCCGCAGAGTGAGGCGGGATCGGCGGCGTTGAGCCAGTAGATGGCATCGTGGTCGAGGCCCTGCTGGAGCGTGCGGACGGCTTCGTGGGATGCGAACTGGATGCCGGGGACGCCGTTGAAGAAGTTGCCGGTGACAATCTCGCCGGACAGTTCCATCAGGCGCAGCGCGCGGAACAGGGCGCCCCATCGCAACGCCGGCAACTCGCGCGCGAGCAGTTCGCGAAACAGCACGCCATAGCGCATCAACAAGACGCGGACGCGGTCTTTGTTGAGTTCCTCGAGGTCGATGAGGTCGGCTGGCGGTTCGGGCGGGGGCAGCATTCTCCATGCGCCGGGGTAGGCGCGGGACGATTTCCATGCGCTGAACTGGGCGCGGTGCGACAGCCTGCCCGTGCGGCGGATGGAGACGCCGGGTTCGCGTACTTTGAAATCGGTCTCGATGCCTTTGCGGAGAGAGCCGAACGAGTCGTTGGCGGCTTTGCCTTCCCAGACGAGGTCCCAGAGCGTGCTTGCCAGTTCGGCGGAGGACATCCGGGTCTGGTCGAGGAGTACGTTGAAATAATATTGGCCGCGGGCGTCGGTAAACAGGCGCTGGGCGGCTTCGAGCCACTTGTCGGGGGAGCCGGCGGGGGCGAACAAATCGCGGTTGTGCGAAAAGCATAGGGCGATTTTTTCACGGCCGGCGCCGAACCACATGAGGTCGCTCTCGGCTGTGACGGAATCCAGCGTGGCGGGGGTGTAGCCGGGGATGCGGGCCGGCAGGACTTCGGTTTCCAATAGGGCGGCGGGCATGGGATGACCGAGAAGGGGTTCAAGAGCTTGCTGCAACTGCAGTACGTCTGGGACGCCCCCCGACAGTTGTGGGGGGTGTCCCATTTTTGATGCAGACTCTTGGCCAGTCGCAAATATGGGACACCCCCCACAACTGTCGGGGGGCGTCCCAGACGTACCAAGGAGCTGCTGGTGGCGGGCGAGGAATAGGGGTAGATCCGCCGCAGGGAGGGCTTCGAACACGGCGCGGGCCCGCGCCTGCGACAAGCGCAGCAGGATCTCGAGGTTTTCCGCGTCGCACAGTTGGATTCGGTCGCCGGGGGCAACCAGATGGTCGGCCACGATAGCTCGTGTTTCGAGTAACGTCTCGAGCGCCTCGCCGAGCCGCGCCTCATCGAGCGCCAACGCGGACAAAACAAACTTTTTCTCAATAGGGCCGTAAAACCTCAGCCATTCGGCGAGCCAGCCGGCGAGAGGATCGGCCTTGGCGAGATCGTCTCCGGCGTGACCGGCGCGGGCGGGGAGGTGTGGGAGCGGCCCTGCGGCGAGGGGCGCCCACTCGACCTCGTCGGCGTGCAGGCCGAGCGAGCGCAAGAACCGCGGCACGTTTTCGAGCGCCACAACGCCGCGCGCGGATTTCGACAGCCGCGCCGCCACGGCCTTGGCCTCGACGGCGGCACGCGCGACAGGCGGCTTGAGCGACGCGTCGCGATCGATTGCCGCCAGGAGCAGTTTCCATTCGGGCTCCGGTATGAACAGACGTTCCTTGATCCAGTCGAGCAACTCGTCAGGCGATCGCGGCGCGTAGCCTTCGTAGAGACGTTGCGCTTTCTTCTCGAACACTGCGACGAGTTCGGGGGCGAGTTGCGGGCGCAGTTCCGACGCAAACACGGCCTCTTTGATGAGGTCGTCGCTGAGATTGGAGACGCGCGCGCCGACGGGCGTGTCGTCTTCGTACATGAGGATGTTCGTGATTCGCCAGAGCATGTTGCCGGCAAACGGCGAGGGCTCGACGGTGGCCGCTTCTGTGATTGCGATACGGCCGTCGCGGATTTCTTCGAGGAGTTGGCGGAGACGCGGCAGGTCGAACTCATCCTGGAGGCACGTTCGCCAGGTTTCGGCGAGGATGGGGAAATCTTCGTAGCCGGCGACGGCTTCGAGCAGCTTTTTTGACCGCTGCCGCGTCAGCCACAGCGGCATCCTGCGGTTGAACGACTGCCGCGGCAAGAGCAGCGCCCGGGCCGCATTCTCGCGGAACCGTGCGCCGAAAAAGCCCGTCTGTTCGAGCCCCTCGCGCAGAAGCGATTCAAGTTGAGCGGGATCGACCAAAGAGAAGACGTCAGGGACGTGGGCCGCGGTCGAGCGGGAGCTCGACCCCACCGCCGTCCATGCCCCAGGCAGCAGCAGAACGATGCAGTCGTTGTCGGAGAGGACGTCGATGTTTGCGTGCCTGCGCGCGGGGCTGCGCTCCCACGCCTGGGAAATCGCCAAGGCGAGCGGCCGATTGACCCTGCCGCCCCACAGGGTATGGATGATGACGCGCGTGCCTTCGCCGCTGTTGTCTGCGGTGCGTTCAATAAGCACGTTGCGGCGGTGAGGGAGCGGTGCGCGCGTGGCGGAACGCTGCAACTTGAGGAAGCCGACCAGGGCATCGGCGGCGCTGTCGTTGAGGAAGTAGCGGGCCAGCAGATCGCTCCGGAGCGATTTTTCGCCGGCGGGGCCGCGTGACAGGTGGGCTTCCGCCGTCGCGAGGAAGTTGCCGATCCGTTCGGAGACGTGAAACGCCCGGTCGAGTTCTTCGGCGCGCCAGAACGGGACGTTCGTGGTGCGGGTGCGGAGCGGCTCGACGAACACGTCGCTGTGCGTGATCCGGCTGATTCGCCAGGAGTGCATACCGAGCGTGAACGAGTCGCCCGTGCGCCGCTCCCACACAAACTCCTCGTCGAGTTCGCCGATCTTGGCGAGCGTGTCGGCCCTGCGCAGGCTGAAGTAGCCGCGGTCGGGGATGGTGCCGCCGGACGAATAAATCAGGCGCAAGGAGGACGGGCCGGCGGCGATGGTGTTGTCGAGCCGGTCGACGGACACGAGCGGCTGGAGCGCGCGGAGGCGGGTTTCTTGGTACTTTCCGGCGAGCATGTCGACGACGAGGTCGAACGGGTGCCGGGACAGGTCGTGGAACGGCCAGGCGGTTCGGATGAAGTTGTAGAGCTTGTCGAGGTTCCACTTCTCGACGCCAGCCATCGACACGATGACCTGCGCAAGGACATCGAGCGGCGCGCTGATTGGCACGACCTCTTCGATGTCCCGGTCGATCACGGCGCGCGCAACAACCGCCGCGTCCACGATGTCCCTGCCGTGCATGGGAAACATCAGCCCGTGGCTTGGCGCGCCGACCTGATGCCCCGCCCGGCCTACGCGCTGCACCGCCGACGACACGGACATCGGCGTGCCCACCAGCACGACCTCGTCGAGCGCGCCGATATCGATGCCGAGTTCGAGCGAACTGGTGGCGACGATGGCTCGAAGCTCGCCCTGTTTCAGCCTCTGCTCGACGACCAGCCGCACCTCGCGCGACAGCGAGCCGTGGTGGGAGTAGGCGAGCATTTCGCCGGCTTCCTTGTTGATCATCATGCTGATGGTTTCGCAATGCCTGCGGTTGTTGGTAAAGACGAGGGTCGAGTTGTGGCGGGCGATGACGTTGCGGCACTCTTCAGCGAGCCGCGGCAGAAACTGCCGTTGCAGGAACGGCTTTAGTCGGGGGTCTTTTTCGCGATCTTCTCCGTCTTCAGGCGACGTGCCGGGGAACCTAACCTGGATTTGGTACGCCTTGTCCTGGCCTGACTCGATAATGGTGACGGGCCGCTTGACGTATTGCGGTTCGCCGCCGGTCTCGATGAGCCGGTAGCCGCCGACAAAATCCGCAACGAGCGCCAGCGGCTTGATGGTTGCGCTGATGGCGATCCGCTGGAACTCGCCGGCAAGCAGCACGAGCCGCTCGACGGCCGTCATGAGGTGGGTTCCGCGTTTTGTGGGCGCGACGGCGTGGATCTCATCGAGTATGACGGACTGGAGGCCGCTGAACAGGTCGCGGCCTTTGCGGGAACTGAGCAGGATGTTGAGGCTTTCGGGCGTGGTGATCAGAATCTCGGGCGGTCTGCGCACCATTCGCTGGCGTTCGGACTGGGGCGTGTCGCCGCTTCGGGTGACGACGCGGATGTCGGGGAACGGCTCGAGTGCCTGTTGGAACCGTTCGCGCAATTCATCGAGCGGGGTGAGCAGGTTGCGCTGGATATCGTTGTTGAGCGCCTTGAGCGGCGAGACATACAGGACGCGCACATTGCCCGGCGCCCACCGGCCGCGAATGAGTTGGTCAAGGCCCCACAGGAAGGCTGTGAGTGTTTTGCCGCTGCCGGTGGGCGCGGTAACGAGGACGTGCTTTCGTGCGGCAATCAGCGGCCACGCCTTCGCCTGCACGTCGGTGGGCGTGCCGACGCGCTCCAAGAACCATTCCCGCACCAGCGGGTGGAACAACTCAAGCGGGTCCGGCAACTGAAAAGTCCTCACGTTTAACACCGGTCATTGTAACAGCACACCCAGGAGGGATTAGAACCGAGCCTGTGACTCGAGCAAAATCAGCCACTTCGCTGGTTCCCGGATTTATTCGGTGATGGGGAAGCCGCCCTTTTCGATCTCTTCCGCTTCCAGCCATTCTTGAATGGCTATTTGAATGTTTTCCACCGCTTCCTCGCGTGTTGCCCCCTGTGAATGGCATCCACGGAGCATGGGACAACTCACCGCCACACCCTCCTCGGACTCTATGAAAAGCACCGGAAAATCCATTAGTTTAGGCTCCCTTGACTAAATTGTACCCTCCCTCCAAAACGGTCGACAAATCTATCCCAGCCAATCGTCGAGGTGTTCCGCCACGAACTCGTCGTCGGCCAGGTGCGGGTAGGCCGCGCAGACACGGTCAATCTCTTCGGCTTGTCCGGGAGAGAGAGTCTCGGCCGGGTCGAGCGTCCAGGTTCCTTCGAGGAGGCCCTGGCGGGTGAGGATTGCATGGATGCCGGGGATGCATCCGGCGAAGTTGTTGGCAGCGTCAAAGGCGGCGGCGTTGGTGTCGGTGATTTGGGCGGCGCGCGTCAGCAGTTCCTGGGGAATCGGTGCGGCGGAATCGGCGATCCAGTGACATTCGTCGAGCAGTTCGACGGCCTTTTTCGTCCAGAAGGCCCAGTGGCCGAGGAGGCCGCCGACAATGTGCAAGGAGATGCCGCCGATTTTGTATGTGGTGAGCAGGTCGAGGACGATGTTGTCGTCGTTGCCCGTGTAGAGTGCGATTTCGTTGGCGCGCCCGGACTCGGCGACGCCGCGGATCACATCGAGCGTCTGGTACCGGTTGAACGGTGCGATCTTGATAGCCACCACGTTTTGGATCTGTGCGAAGCGCCGCCAGAACTCGACGGGCAGCAGCCGGCCGCCGACGGCGGGCTGGAGGTAAAAGCCGAACAGCGGAATGATTTCGGCCACGGCGGCGCAGTGGTCGATGAGGTCATTGACGGAGGCGTCTTTCATTGCGCCGAGGCTGAGGAGGCCGGCGTGATATCCAACAGAGGCAATGAATTCGGCTTCGGAAACGGCCTGCGCCGTTTTCCCGCAGATACCGCCGATCTTGGCGATGGCGCGCCCGGGGGATGCCGAAATCGCGTCGATGGTCTCGCCGGCCAGCGCGATGACGGGCTTGAACAGGCC
>JAPLKX010000007.1 GCA_026387845.1 Candidatus Hydrogenedentota bacterium
CTTCCCCCCGCCATGATCTCCGTGCCCTCCGTGGTTTGTGGTCTCAATTGACTCCAGGCTCTTGCTTTCTTTCGTTGCGCCTTCCCCCCTCCGTGATCTCCGTGCCCTCCGTGGTTTGTGGTCTCAATTGACTCCAGGCTCTTGCTTTCTTTCGTTGCGCCTTCCCCCTCCGTGATCTCCGTGCCCTCCGTGGTTTGTGGTCTCAATGGTCTCAATGGTCCCAATGGTCCCACTCAGTTGCCTCACTCCAGCGTTTTTACTCCCAATTTCTGATATTCTTTCCACGAAACAGGCCGTAAAAGGAGCCCGATGAACGGACCGTTTGATTTCGCCCAGGAAAACTACCCCCTTGCACCCGCAACCTGGTACCGGGTCGGCGGGCCCGCACGCATCGCCCTGTTTCCACCTTCGGCCAGCGACGCCGTCGCCGCCTATCACTGGATGCTCTCGCAACCGGACCGCCGCCTCATACTGGGCAAAGGCAGCAACGTCCTCATCTCCGACGCCGGCTTTCCCGGCATCGTCCTCATGACCGAACGCCTCGACAAGCTAGACCCATTGGGCGCGGACCGCTATACGGTCGAGGCGGGACTCGAACTGGACCGGCTCGTGCGCGACGTCCTCCTCCCCAACAACTACGAAGGGACCGGCGCATGGGCCGGCATACCGGGCTCCGTGGGCGGCGCAATGTTTATGAACGCCGGAACCGTCAACGGCGCAACCTGCGACTTCCTCGAATCCGCCGATCTTGTCACCCACGACGGGCTCAAAACCGTGCCTATCGACAAAACCCGGTGCGGCTACCGCCAACAGTCATTCTGCAGCGGCGACGACCTGATCCTCAGCGGCACGTTCAAGTTCACCCACGCCCAGAAAGACCAGAGAGCCGTCTACAACCATTACATCCAGCGGCGACGAGAGAAACAGCCACAGGGCAACTGTTGCGGAAGCGTGTTCAAAAACCCCCCCGGCGATCATGCCGGCCGCCTAATCCAAGCATGCGGCCTCAAAGGCGCCCGGCGTGGCGGCGCCGTCATCAGCCAAACCCATGCCAACTTCATCATGAACGAAAACGACGCCACGTTCCAAGACATACTCGACCTGATCAACCTCTGCAAAACCCGAGTCCGCGAAAAGTTCGGTATCGAGTTGCACGAAGAAGTCCGCATTATCCAATAGACGCGGTTTGAAAAAGGCGTGTCTGCTCTGAAAATTCCGTTCTTTTTACCACATCCAACTGATCCAGACAACGTAGGTCCGAATTCCGATTCGGACTACACAACGCTCCCCGATCCAGACAACGTAGGTCCGAATTCCGATTCGGACTAGACAACGCTCCGTGCCCGTCCCATTCGGAGATGGGACCTACTTTTTCGCCCGTTTGTTTTCATCGTTTACGGGGAGGCAAAACCTCATGGCAAACTGGCCCCGCTTTTCGCGCCCAAGAATAAGATAAGATGCCATCAGCATGACTTCGCGTCCCTGTCCCGCAGACCCCGCTCGATATCCGAGATGATCTCCCGCGCCGTATCGCCGGGCGACGCGCTGTTGCGGATCGGACGGCCAACAACAAGATAATCCGCCCCGTTGACGATCGCGTCATAAGGAGTCGACGGCCGCTTGTGATCTTCCTTGGCAAGTCCCCCGGGACGTATCCCCGGGCAGACAAATACCGGCCTCGGGGTCCTCGAACCAAATCGCCTGCTCAATTGCCCCACGTTTTGGCCCGAAGTGATCACCCCGTCACAGCCGCTGTCAAGCGCCTGTTCAGCACGCCACTCCACGTACTCCTCAAGATTTTGAAACTTCGAACCGGCCTTTCCCAGCAGCCCGATATCCCGCAAGTCCTGCTCATTCAAGCTCGTCAGAAGCGTTACAGACAATATCTTTGGCCTACTGCTCGCACCCCTCCCCTTTACGGCCGCCCGCGCGGTTGCCCCACTTCCGAGAATAGTCAAAAAATCTACGTTCAACCGGGCTACTTGCGCCACCGCACGGCTGATCGTCTCTTCAACGTCATCCATTTTCATATCCAGGAATATATGCTTGTTTCTCTTAACCAGTTCATCCAACATCCTGTGGCCTTCCGCCATGAACAGTTCCAACCCTACTTTGTAAAAGCTGACTATCCCCTCAAGCCGGCCCACCAACCCCAGCGCTTCTTCTTTCTTCCCAAAGTCCAGCGCTACTATGAGGCGTTCAGCCGCACTCGCCGAAACTACCCCCTCACTGTCTCCAATTCGACTCTCTCCCATCCTCATTCGGAGCCCTCCTCCTGGTTGCACCCTTTGTACCACTACCGGTCCACTCCTGGCAATTTTTCTTATTCCAAAAGGCCTTATCCCTCTGCAGATCCGGGGTTCCTTGCTCCTTCATCCACCCCATCTCTTGTGGTGCTTGTGGTGCGGGCGTCTCGCCTGCACTGAACCCTCCCGCCCCCTTCAACATCCGTCCGATCCGTCCGATCCGTCCTCTTCCCCCGTCCCCACTCTTTCATTTGTCCTTTGTCCTTCATCCTTTGTCCTTTGTCCTTTGTTCTTGCGCCGCAGCCGGGCGTGCTGTATTCTTTTCCCATAATCATAGCCATCTTCAATTTTCGGGGTGGCCGATTCAACTGGTGGAAGGGAACCGTATGGAAATCAAACCGCTGCTCGAGCTCGTAGCCAAAGAAAAAGCGTCCGACCTGCTCATCACCGCCGGCGCGCCTCCCATGCTCAGGGTCAACGGCGAACTCTTCCGCACGCCCAACGACTCCCTCACCCCCGAACAGGCCCAGCAGTTGATCTACAGCTTTCTCACAAAAGAGCAGCGCGCCCGGTTCGAAACCGAAAAGGAACTCGACTTCTCACTGTCCGTAGGCCGCAAGCACCGGTTCCGCGTTAACGTCTATCTCCAAAAAGAGGCCGTCACCGCCGCGTTGCGACCTATACCCGAAACCATTCCCTCACTCAAAGAACTCGGCCTGCCCGATTACATCGAAAAACTCGCCATGGTCAAGCAGGGGCTCGTTCTCGTCACCGGACCCACCGGACACGGAAAAACCACCACCCTCGCCTCCATAATCGACATCATCAACAGCAAGAGGGCGTGCCACGTCATCACCGTCGAGGACCCCATCGAGTACGTCCATTACCACAAACACTCCATCATCGACCAGCGTGAAATCGGCGGAGACACTCTCAGTTTCGCAAACGCCCTCAAATACGTCCTCCGGCAGACCCCCGACGTCATCCTTATCGGCGAAATGCGCGACCTCGAAACCATTCAAGCCGCACTACGCGCCGCCGAAACCGGTCATCTCGTGTTCGCCACCCTACACACCAACGACGCCATACAGACCGTCGACCGGATCATCGACGTGTTTCCCGGCGACCAGCAGCAGCAGATCCGATTCCAGTTATCCATGTCGCTGCTCGCCATACTGTCTCAGCGGCTGCTGGCCACCGAGGACGGCAAAGGCCGCGTGCTCGCCTACGAACTCCTCAAAAACACAACCGCCACCGCAAACCTCATCCGCGAAGGTAAAACTCACCAGTTGTACAGCATCCTCGAAACCAACATCAAAGACGGAATGATCACCATGGACAGGTGCGTCAAGAACCTCTACATGGAAGGCATCATCTCCTACGACGAAGCCATCGCACACGTCCGCAATCCCAAGGAGATCATGGAGGCCAGGTGACCCAAGATCCCGCACCGATCGCGCGGATTCACAATGGCCCATTCCGCCGCGTCCTCCCACTCTCCTTGTTCGTGGCAGCCCTGTTGACGGTCCTGTTTGCTGTGTCCGTACACCTTTTCGCCCGGCACGGCGGCTCATTTGTCGACAGCCTCAGCTACCGCGTGGGCGAGGTCGTCGCCGCTCGAGCCAAATCCCTCGCCGACAGCGGCCAGCCGCAACTCGCCGCAAAAGTCTTCCAAGACGCGCTCCGCGCCCAGTTCGACGACCCCCGGCAGCGCGTCTGGTGCTACCGCCGCTACGGCGAGACCCTCATGCAGCTTGACCGATGGGCCGATGCCGCGGAAACCTTCAACTCGGCTTTGGCCCTCAATGAAAAAGACTGGCCGTCACACCGTCTGTTATGCGAGGCGCTCAAAAACCTCGGCCGCACCCAATCCCTCCGCGATGCCGCGCGCCGATGGCAAAACGCCGCCACCCCCATCAACCAGCAAGAAGTAAAGGCCGCCCAGCAATACCTCAAGTAGGGGCTCTTGAAAAAGTCCTCTTTGCGTAAAACAACCTGGTCTACTTCAAGAAAACATAAGCAAAAAACAGGGACTAAGGAACTGGTGAAAAACCCGCAAATCACCAAATGACTCCAGAAAACTTCAACAACCTCAAGCAAAAAACGGAGACACTCACGCTTTTTCCCAAACCGCCTGCGGGCCGGAAAAAACGAGTCAGTCCCCGTTTTTCGCTTTAGTAGGCCTGTGCCGCGATGACTCTGCGGCTGCTGGGTGCGCCGCAAACCATGCATTTGCCTGGCTCGTCCGGCGCCTCGAACGGGATGCACCGGATCGTTGACTTTGTCTCTTCCTGGATCTGCTTTTCGCAGGCCGCCGCACCGCACCAATGTATGCGGTAGAAGCCGCCCGCCTCGACGTTCGCCTTGTAGTCCTCGTAACTGTCGCAGTCGCGGGTTCGCTCGACCAGCCGTTGCCGCGCCTTGTCGTACAGGTTCCGCTGGATGTCGTTGAGCATCGCATCGAGCTTCTCGCGCAATCCGTCCATCGGCATGGGGGTTTTCTCGCCGGTGTCCCGCCGCACCACGACAACCTGGTTGGCCTGGCAATCCCGCGGGCCGATCTCGATCCGGATCGGCACGCCCCGCAGTTCCCATTCGGCGAATTTGTAGCCGGGCTTGTACTGGTCCCTGTCGTCGATTTTGTAGAACAGCATGTCCCAATCTTTCGTCAATTCGCGCGCCTTCCCCAGCACCATCGCCATCTCCTCGTCGCTCCGCCAGATCGGCACAAACACCACGGGCAGCGGTGCCAATTTCGGCGGTATGACAAGCCCGTTGTCGTCGCCGTGCGTCATGATCATCCCGCCGATCAGACGCGTCGACACGCCCCAGCTCGTCGCGTACACGTACTGGAGTTGCTTGTTCGCGTCCTGGTACTGGACGTCGAACGCCTTGGCGAAATTCTGCCCGAGATGGTGCGACGTCCCCGCCTGC
>JAPLKX010000531.1 GCA_026387845.1 Candidatus Hydrogenedentota bacterium
ACCCTCAAAGTGTTTCTTGATTGTTTTTTGGTCCCTTTTGTCCTTTTCGTCCTTTGGGCAAAACAGGAGAATCGAGATGAAATTTGGCGTAGCGACAATCGGCACGGGCTGGGTGTCCGGCGAGCATATCCGGGCGTACAAATCAAACCCAAACACGGAAATTCGCGCATTGTGCGCACTCACCAAAGAACTCGGCCAAGCCAAAGCGGCCGAATGCGGCCTCGACGTGCCCATCTACACCGATTACAACAAGATGTTCAAGGAAGTCGACCTCGACATCGTCACCGTCGCCACGCCGCCCAACCTCCATCGCGAGCACGCCGTCGCCATCGCACAGGCCGGCAAACACCTCATGCTCGAAAAGGCCATGGCCACCACCTACGAAGACGCCTGCGCTATTCGCGACGCCGTCGCCAAGGCCGGCGTCAAGTCCGTGGTGAGTTTCGTGCTGCGGTGGAACCCGCTGTTCGAGATCATCAAGACGCAACTGGCCGACAACACAATCGGGAAGTTGTTCCTGGGCGAGGTCGACTACTTCCACGGGATCGGGCCGTGGTATGCCCAGTATGGCTGGAACGTCACCAAAGACGTGGGCGTCAGCTCGCTGTTGTCGGCGGGCTGCCACGCAATGGATGCGGTAAGGTGGTTCATGGGCGGGGAAGTAGCCGAGGTCTTCCAGTACGGCACGTTCGCAAAAGGCAACGACTTCAAAGAGTACCAATACAACCCGACCACCTGCACCGTGATGCGGTTCACCGACGGCCGGCTCGGCAAAGTGACCTCGTGCATCGAGTGCATCCAGCCCTACGCGTTCAACATCAACCTCGTCGGTACCGAAGGCACCATCAAGAACAACCTGATCTATTCGCGCACGAAAATGAAAGGTCAGACCACCTGGGCGCAGGTGCCCACCATCATGCCGGACAGCGGCGACGTCACCCACCACCCGTTCACCCACGAAGCTGCCCACCTCGTCGACTGCATCCTCAACAACAAAGAGTCCCACTGCAACGTCGCCGATGCCCTGAAGTCGCACGAAATCTGTTTCGCCGCCGACAGATCGGGAAAAGAGGGCAAGCCAGTAAAACTGCCGCTGTGACGGGCGCCGCAGTCGGGCCTCGATACAGAATGAAGGATTGGATCGGTGGAGAAATTGAAATCGTCGCGCATCAGGCGCAGGACGTTTTTGGCGCTCGGGGCCGGGGCCGCGGTTGCGGGGGTGGCTGGCTGGCGGTATGTTGGGCGTGAAACGCCTGACCTGGCGTTAAGTATCGGCAAAACACCGCCAGACGAGAACTCATCTGTCGAAATCAATCCCGGCCGCCTGAAAGAGTTTGAAGACCTGCACATTCGGCACATGTCGGAGTTGGGCCGGCTGCCTTGGTTCGAAAAAGACGACTCGGGCCAGTTCCGGTTGCGTGGAGATGCGGGTATCGGCCCCATCGTCGACCCGCATTCGCACGTGGGCTGGGCGTTCGGGTTTGGCGGGTCGGTCGACATGACGCGCCGGGGCAGGGTCGACTATATGTACGACTTTGAGCGCGACCAGGACGTTCTGTTCAAGCAAGAGCATCCGTCAAACGAAGAAGCGGCGGCGATGTCGCACCAAACCCTTACGCAGTTTGTGAAGACGCCGGCGCGAAACAGAACGCTGACGGTAGCAAACGTTGCGGGCGAGATGGACCGGATGAACTACGCCAAGCTTTTCCTGCTGCCGTTGGCGATCCCCCGGCAGACGCGCCATGTGTCCGATACGTTTGGCGCGGCCAAAATCGACCGGCGCATCGAGGCGTTTGGCGCCGTGTATCCGAAGCCCTGGGGGCCGAAAATCGTGGCGGAGCTCGAACGGCAAGTCGTCGAGCACCACATCAAAGCCATCAAGTACCACCCGGTCTTCCAGCTTCTGGCGCCCGACGACCCGGACATGATGAAGCTGTTCGAGTGGTGCCAGGCCCGCGACATGCTGGTCTACGCCCACACGGGTTACACCGGCAAAGAACCGCGCGTCATGAGAGAGAAGTCTGAACCGGTGCGGTTCGCGGTTCCGCTCGAGGCTTTCCCGAAATTGCGCATCGTGTTCGCCCACACGGGCGTGCGCAGGCTGGATCAGGCGCTCGAAGTCGCGCGGCGGTTTGAGGACCAGGTTTGGCTCGAGATTTCGGGCCAGGCTGTGCCGGCTATCTCCTACATCCTTCAGCGGTACGATACGGAGAAGGTGATGTTCGGCTCGGATTGGCCGTTCTATCCGCTCTCTGTGGCGGTCGCCCGCAGCCTCGTCGCAACTGAACCGTGCCCCGATTTGCGCGAAAGGCTTTTTGCGGAAAACGCGAAGCGGTTGTTCGGCCTTTAAGCTCCGCGGGGAAACCGGCGAAGTTGGCCTTTAAGCCTTGCGGCCTCTTCTGGTACCATGCAACGGCTCTTGGTAAGGTTGTTGGGTTCAATGAGGAAGCTTATAGCGCGTCATTTTCCGCTGGTGATTCTGGCCGGGCTTTCGATTGGCGTGGCCATTCTGGCTCCCGAATTCCGTACAACGGATAACCTGACGCGGGTGATGTACCGGACCGCCGTGGTCGGCATCATTGCGACAGGCCAGACGCTTGTGATCCTGACGGGCGGGATCGACCTGTCGGTAGGCAGCGTGGCGGCGCTGTGCGGGATGGTCGCAGGGTTGTTGATGCGTGACGCTGGGGCGCCGGTGCCTGTGGCGGTGGCGGCGGGATCGTTGCTGGGGCTGTTCTGCGGCATCTTCAACGGGATGCTGGTCACCAAGGGGCGAATCCCGCCGTTTATCGTGACGCTAGGGATGATGATGGTAGCGCGCGGCGCAACGCTGCTGATATCAAAGGGCTTAACCGTCGCTGGTTTCCCGCCGTCGTTCGAGTTTCTGGGCGGGGGAAGGGGGTGGTGGCTACCGGTGACAATCACGCTGGCTATCTCGGCGAGTTTCTCGGTGACGCTGGCGTTCACGCGGTTTGGGAGGACCCTCTACGCGATCGGGGGCAACTTGGCATCGGCACGGCTTTCGGGGATCAATGTCGATAGGATGCGGACCGGCGCGTTTGCCCTGTGCAGCCTTCTGGCGGGGTTTGGGGGGGTGGTTTTGGCGTCGCGGACCAGCGTGGCCTCGCCGACGGCCGGGGAGGGACTCGAGTTGGATGCGATTGCGGCGTGCGTAATCGGGGGGGCGAGCCTGATGGGCGGCGAGGGCGGGATGGTGGGAACGCTCGCGGGGGCGCTCATCATGAACGTGCTGGTTAACTTCTGCAACCTCAAGAAGTTGGACGTTTACTGGCAGATGGTGCTTGTGGGCGGGCTTATCATCGTGCTAGTGTTTTACGATAATTACCGGAAACGAAAAGCAGGGCTGCTAAAGAATTGAACGGTCGAGCGGGAGCTCGACCCCACCGGTTCCGGGAACTCGATCCCACCGGCACCTGATAGGGAGGTCGTATGAGGCGGATTGGATTGGCAGTGCTGGTGCTTTTGATGGCGGGGGGCTGCGGGCAACAGCAACCGGCGGGCGGCGGAAATGTTACGCAGGCGCCCGGCCCGAAAACAGGCAAGCTGCGTGTCGCGGTGGTGCCCAAAGCGTTGTCCCATCAGTTCTGGATGACCGTCAAAGCCGGGGCCGACGCCGCCGGCAAAGAGTTTGGCGTCGAGATCGACTGGCAGGGGCCGGCAAAAGAAACCGAGGTTTACAAGCTAATCAGCATCATGGAAGACATGATCAGCAGTAAAGTCAATGCGATCGTTATGGCGGCCTGCGACGAAAACGCCCTCATTGGCGTGGTTCAGAAGGCAATAGATGCCGGTATTCCCGTAGTCACGATCGATTCAGGCATTAAGTCCGACATCGGGGTGTCGTTTGTAGCCACGGACAATATTGCCGGCGGCAAAGCGGCTGCCCGGGAGCTTGCGCGGCTTGTCGGAAATGAAGGGGAGGTAGGCCTGATCCCGTTTGTGCCGGGGGCTGCCACGTCCGAAATGCGGGAGCAGGGGTTCCTCGATGGGCTGGCGGAATTCCCTAACATGAAGCTGGCTCAGAAGTTATACAGCATGAGCGACGTGGCCAAGTCCATGAGCGTCACCGAAGACATGATGACTTCCAACCCCAACCTGAAAGGCATTTTCGCCGCCAGCGAACCCACCGCAGTCGGTTCGGCGCAGGCATTGAAAGCAGCGGGAAAGGCCGGCCAGATCAAGCTGGTTGCATTCGACGCGTCCGACGAGGAGATCCAGGCGCTGAAGGCGGGAACGATCCAGGCGCTGATTGTCCAAAACCCGTATCAAATGGGCTACCGAGGGGTAAAGGCGGCTCTTGACCACCTCCAGGGTAAGCCGGTCGAGAAACGGGTGGATACGGGCGTGACGGTGGTGACGATGGAGAACTTCAATAATCCCGATATTCAGAAGCTCCTGTACCCGTTGAACTAGGGGCTTTCTGGCGGTGACAGGGCTGTCAGAACTTGACATTTCCGGCATTTCCGGCTATGCTTTTTAACTGGAGGCGGGGCAAGAGTGTGTGCTTTGGCCGTCGTCTTCAGTGTTGAGAAAAGGTTTTGGTTACGCTCGAAGAACACACGCCGCAGATTGTCTGTCTTGAGACTTCCCGCAGGACATCGAATTATTTCCTTCCTCGGTCCGTCCGGATACAATGCTCTTTTTTGAGCGCTGCGCGCAATTTCGAGGGCACAAAAAGGAGCAATTGATGAAGATCTACGTGGGAAACTTGTCTTACCGGACGACGGACTCGGACTTGGCGGACGCATTCGGCCAGTATGGGGAAGTTGATTCGGCGCGGGTCGTTATGGACCGCGATACCAACAGGAGCCGGGGATTCGGCTTTGTCGAAATGCCGGACGAGGCCGGGAAATCCGCCATTGCCGGCTTGGACGGAAAAGACTTACAGGGGCGGACCCTGAAGGTCAACGAGGCGCGGCCGATGAACGATTCGCGCGGCGGCGACCGACGCCCCCGGACGGGCGGCGGCTACCGGCGGTACGAGTAAGGGAATAGGCCCGACAGCTTTTCCACTGCCGTCAAGCTCTATTCCGCATTAAGTGAGGCGAACAGCAACTGCTGTTCGCCTTTTTTTTCTGGGGCAGTCAAGGTTTTGTAAACCGTTAACCCGTTGGTAAGGAACGGTTATCGAGATATACACCCGTCTATTCAAGCTGAAAATCTTTTTTAGGGCGGAATAAATTCTCTATTGACGCGCGTATTGGGGTGTGATACTATTCAGCCCTTCTTGCATGGCTGCAGAAGATTACTCCAGATTGTTTTGGGGTGTAGCACTCAACAGGGGTAGTGTATAAGGGATATTCCCTAACGGGCGAGGAAGGGTGACGGGCATGATGTGGCGAAAACCAACCAAACTATACCTATTTGTATTCGTAATTTATACTGTTGCATCAGTGACATGCGTGACAGCTCTGGGGGCAACGAACGGATCTCGTTTTGATCCGGCGGATTTTACTCCGTTAGGCACACTGTCCCTGAACTCGGGGCCGATTGGGTTTAATACGACATTGCAGACGGTTACGGGTTTTGGGAACGGCACACTCACCCAAACCGAGGGCGGCCTTAATGTTATTGTTTACTGTTTTAATAGCATATCGATAACCGGCACGGCGACTATCAGCGTGACGGGTACGCGGCCTTTGGTGCTGCTAAGCCGTGGCAACATCGTGCTGACGGCCTCGATTAACGCCAATGCGCTGATTGCGTCGGGCACGACGGGCGGCGCGGGTGTTCTGGGCGGGTACAGCGGTGGCAACGCGAACCTGGCAGGGTTTGGTTTGGGCGCGGGCGGAAGGAAGGACACTGATGCCGGCGCGGGCGCGGGCTACGGCGGGATGGGCGGCGCAGGCGCCGCGAGCAACACCAACGGCCGCGCCACGTATGGCCAGGCCGGGTTGTACGACCTTTACGGGGGCAGCGGTGGCGGGGGCGGCGGGAGTACGAGTAACGCGGCGGGCGCCGGGGGCGGCGGCGGGGCGATCGCATTGTGCGCGGCCGGCAGCATCACGATCAACGCCGGATGCACAATCAGCGTCAACGGCGGTGTGGGCGTATCTGCACAGCGGTACCCTGGCGGCGGCGGGAGCGGGGGCTCGATCCTGTTAAGTGCCCCGACCGTAACCAACAATGGGATTTTGCAGGCCGTAGGCGGCAACGGCGGCGGCGCCACCCAGAATAACCGTGAAGGTGCCGGCGGCGGCGGCGGCGGCCGCATCGCCATCTACGCCAATGTGGTAACCGCAGGGACACGGAATGTGGCTGGAGGTTTTGCCGGCCCCGCGCCCGGCAGCGGCGTCCCGGGCGCTCCCGGTCTTGTCGGCACGACCTTTAGCGATTTCTTCTCCAATGTGCCGACAGTTGTCAGCGTCACGCGGCTGAATCCCAGCCCTACGAACGCCGCGACGTTAAATTATCGCGTGATCTTCAGCGTGGCCGTAACGGGTGTTCAGTTGAGCGATTTTTCGCTGACGCCGAGCGGCATCAGCGGGGCGACCGTCGACAGTTTCAGCGGGTCGGGAACCACCTATGACGTGGCCGTATCGACGGGTTCGGGGGAAGGTACTCTGCGGCTCAATGTTTTGGATTTTGACTCGATAACGGATGGCGGCGGTGTGCCGTTGGGCGGAGTGGGAATCGGCAACGGCGATTTTATGACAGGCGCGGTTTACAGCATTGACACGGTGGCGCCGACTATTTCGATCGGCGATCCGTCAGTTGCCGCAACGAATACGGGGCCGGTAACGTTCACGGTCACGTATGGCGGAGCGAGTTCGGTCAACCTTCCCCTGCCAAGCGTTCACCTGATTACGACGGGCACGGCCACGGGCACCGTCGGCGTGTCCGGTTCGGGCACCGCCACGCGGACAATCACTATCAGCGCTATCAGCGGCGACGGCACGCTGGCCGTTTCCGTCGATGCGGGGACCGCCACCGACGGCGTCGGCAACACGGACTTGGGGGCCGGTCCCAGCGCCGAATGCACGGTCGACAACATGCCGCCGGGCATCGGCATCACCCAGCCTTCGAGTTCGATAACGACAACGGGGCCGGTCACCTACACGGTTTCGTATACGGATGCGAGCGCGGTAACGTTGGTTGCGGGCAACGTGACCTTGCAGCAGACGGGTACCGCGTGGGGCACCGTGGCTGTGACGGGCGGGGGCACCGAGTCGCGCACGGTCACAATCAGCAGCATTACGGGCGACGGGACGATCTGGATTTCGGTAGCGGCGGGCACGGCATCAGATTCCGCGGGTAACACGGCGCCGGCCGCGGGCCCGAGCGAAGCGTTCACCGTCACCAACACGGGCATCAGCGTGTCGATTGGCGCTCCCAGCGTCAGTTTTACGCGGTCAGGCCCGGTTTCATTTACGGTTACTTACAATGGGGCCACCAACGTAACGCTTGGGGTGAGCGATGTCGTTCTTAA
>JAPLKX010000228.1 GCA_026387845.1 Candidatus Hydrogenedentota bacterium
ACCTCACATTCCGCCACCTCACACGGCTCCCACGGGTCTTTGTCCGCCTGGCAACGACTCGGCAACTTCACAACCCACTCCCGCTCCCAGGTGCCGCATGAATACCACCAAAAACCAAACGAGAAATAAACCGACAGACCCAACTGCCGGGGGGCGTCCCAACGCACGAAACTTTTCATGACGCATTTAGAAGTTCATAGTAATCATTCGCTGCTCGAAGGCGTTCCCACGGTACGCCAGTTGGTGGCGCGGGCAGTCGAGTTCGGCCTCAAGACGCTCGCCTTGACCGACACCGGCGGCCTGTACGCCGCCATACCCTTCTATCAGACCGCCAAAGACGCCGGCATCAAACCGATCCTCGGCGCCCGGCTCGGCGGCCGCCTCGGTGACTTGGTCATTCTGGCGCGGGACATCGAGGGCTACTCCGAGTTATGCCGCATCATCACCGGCTTCCAACTCGACCCGCAGTTCGACACGGCAGGCCACGCCGGCTCACCGCACCTGTTTGTACTGGCATCGGACCCCTCGCAGATCGAGGACCTGCTCGAACACGGTATCGAGCCGCTCGTGGCGATCACCCACTACGGCGGCAGCCGGTCGCGCTACCAGGCCGGCCGGCTTTGCCAATTCGCCCGCGAAAAGAAACTGCGGCCCGTCGCCGTCAGCCCGATTTATTTTCTCGACGCGCCCGACATCAAGATCCATCACGTCCTCTCCGCGATCCGGCTCAACACCACCGTCGACAACCTGCCGCCCGATGAAATCGCGCCGCCAGAAGCCTGGTTCCGCTCGAAACAAGAAATGGACCGGCTGTACGGCGACTGGCCCGACGCCCTCAACAACTCCGACTGGGTCGCGGCCAACTGCAACATCGAGTTCGCGCTGGGCCGCCCGATGTTCCCCGACATCGATCTACCCGAAGGCGACTCGCCGTTCTCCCGGCTGTGGCAATACGCGTTTACAGGCCTGAAGGAACGCTACAAACCGCTGCGGCCCGACGTCATGGACCGGTTTCACTACGAACTCGACATCATCAACCGGCTCGGGTTCTCCCCGTACTTCCTGATCGTGCGCGACATCGTCGAGTTCGCACGCGGCCGCGACATCCCGATTGTCGGCAGGGGCTCGGCGGCCAACAGCCTGGTGGCGTACGCGCTGGGCATTACGCGCGTCGACCCGTTCAAGTACGACCTCTATTTCGAGCGGTTCCTGAACATGTCGCGCACCGATTGCCCCGACATCGACCTCGACATCTGCTGGCGCAGGCGCGACGAGGTCATCGAGTACGTCTACCACAAGTACGGCGCCGACCGCGTCGCGATGATCTGCACATTCAACACGTTTCAGGCGCGGTCGGCGATGCGCGATGTCGCCAAGGCCTATGGCTGGACCGAAACCGAGATCGGCGAGGTCGTCCGTCAATTGCCCCATTACCGGGCGCACGACATCAGAACGCTGGTCAAGCACCTGCCCGAGTGCAGAGGCCTGCCCATCGACGAAGAGCCGCTCAAATCCATCCTCGAGATCAGCGAGCGGATCGACGGGTATCCGCGCCATTTGTCGATCCACAGCGGCGGCGTGGTGATCGCCCCGCAACCCCTCACGCGATTCGTCCCCCTCCAGATGGCCGCAAAAGGCATCCTCATCACGCAATACGACATGCACCCCATCGAAGACCTCGGTCTGATCAAAATGGACCTGCTCGGCCACAGATCGCTCACCGTGATCAAAGAGTCGGTCGAGATGATCAAGCGCAACAGGGGCATCAACATCGACGTCGAGAACCTCCCGGACCCCGATCCGCTCACCGCCGGCCTGATCCGCAACGGCCGCAGCATCGGCTGCTTCCAAATCGAGTCGCCCGCCATGCGCACCCTCCTCAAAAGCACACAGGCCGGCAACACCGACATGCTCATCAAAACGCTGTCGCTGGTGCGGCCGGGACCGTCCGGCAGCGGCATGAAAAAAACATTCATCGAACGCCATCTCGGCCACGAGGAGACCGTGTACCTGCACCCGGCGCTCGAAAAAGTCCTGGGCGACACCTACGGCGTTATGCTTTACCAGGAAGACATACTCAAGGTCGCGCACGTCATCGCCGGGCTTGACCTCGCCGAAGGCGATTCATTGCGCCGCGCCATGACCAAGAAACGATCCCCACACGAAATGGCCAAAAGCATGCGCCTTTTCATCGACCGCGCCAGAGCTAACGGCGTCCCGGAAACCCAGGCCGAAACCATCTGGGGGCTTATCGCCAATTTCGCCGAATACTCGTACTGCAAGGCCCACGCCAGCACCTACGGCGAAATCTCTTACCAGTGCACCTACCTCAAAGCCCATTTCCCCGCCGAATTCCTCGCGTCCGTCTTGTCCAACCGCGGCGGGTTCTACCACACCGCCGTCTACGCCGAAGAAGCCAAACGGTTCGGTATCGAGATCTATCCGCCCGACGTCAACAAGAGCGAGTGGAACTACACCGCCGACGGCGAAAACATCCGCGTCGGCTTTGTCGAAGTCCGCAACCTCAGCCAGGCCGCCGTCCGCGACATCATCAACACCCGCCAGGCAGGGCCGTTTGACAGCGTCAGCAACCTGTGCGGGCGCGCCGGGGTCGGGTACGCGGACACCGAACTGCTCATCAACGCCGGGGCGTGCGACGGGTTCGGCAAAACCCGGCCCCAACTGCTCTGGGAGCTGAAAACCATCTCCAACACCATCGCAAACCACACCATCGATGGCGCCGGACTGTTCCCGCACCACCTGCAAGAAGTGCCTGTACCCCACTTGCCCGACTACTCCCGCAAACACCGAACCGACCTGCAGTGGATCGCCTTCGGCATCGTGCTCGCCACGCACCCCGTCGAATATTACGCCTCCGAATTCGATGGCCGGCAGTTGATCCTCAGCGACGACATGCCCGCCTATGCCGCGACAACCGTCACCATGGCCGGATGGCTGATCGCCGAGCGCCGCGTCGGTATAAAAAGTGACCGCCATCCTGGCGGCGGCTGCATGAAATTCATCACACTCGAAGACCCCGCCGGAGTGTTCGAGGCCGTCCTGTTCCCCGCCGTCTACCAGCAGTACGGCCACCTGCTCACGTCCCACGGGCCTTATTTCATCACCGGCGAAGTCCAAAACGAAAATGGTTACTACTCCCTGATCGCCCGCCACGTCGAACGCGCCGGAAACCTCCGAAAAGCCCCCCGGCTCTCCGAAATCACCCCGCCCCTCCGCTGGATGTTCCCCGGGATTAAATGATTAAATAGGGACAGTCACCGTTTATTTTCCGCTATTTTTTGGTTTTAGATAGATCAACCCCAACATGGGAAAAAAACGGTGACTGTCAAACAGAAGCCCCCGCAGACAACTGCGGGGGTTGACAAATAGTCCCTTGTCCGGCTTCTTATTCAGGCCGGCGCCATTTCCACGCGGGATCGGCGTACGGGATCTTCGGATGCACGATCCGCTCGCCCAGTTCGCCGGCCGCATTCGGGATCTTGGATGCCCGGTCGAGTTCCGTCACGGATTCCTCGAGTTCCAGCGGAAGCGGCGCAATTTCATCCGGCAGCACGTTGCACGTCAGGAACACCAAGAGTTCCGTGCTTTCTTTGGTGATGATGTTGCTCCTGAACAGCGCATTGATGATCGGGATGTCACCCAGCACCGGGATCCGCCGCGTCTGGTTCTCGTCGTCAAACCGTCTAAGCCCGCCGATGAAGATCGTCTGGCCGTTTCTGGCGCGCAGGGTGGTGATGGTTTGGCGCTTGTCCTCGATCGGGATGTTGTTGATTTCGCCCTTGGTGTCGCTCTGCTTGGCGCTAAGGTCCGCAATGACGTGGTCGTCATGCGTGACGCGCGGCGTGACCTCGAGCACAATGCCGACGTCTTTGAACGCCGTCGTTGCGATCGGCGGCCCGGAAAGCCCCTGCGTGAACTCCTGGTAGGGGATTTCCTGCGTTATCATGATCTGCGCCTTCTTATTCTCGACGGTGGTTATCACCGGGTTCGCCAAGAGGCGCGCTTTCTGCGCCCGCACTTCGGCCCCGATGAGGCCGCGGATATCAATGTCCTTGGACAAGATGGAGAACGCCAGCCGCCCACTAAGCGGCACCGGACCGATTACGTCCGGCGTGACGGGGTTGCCCGTGGCATCGCTTTCAAGCCCAAGCCGGTCCAGGTTGCCGATGAGATTGCCGCGCCGGTTGAGGTGACGCACGCTTTCAACGATCCAATCAACGCCAGTCTGGGCCTCGTCGTTGAGCACCGCGTCCACAATCATCGTATCGATGCTCACCTGCTGCACCGGCATGTCCACCTGCTCCATCAGCGCCCGCACCTGCTCGATCACCACCGGCATATCCGTCACCACTATGTGCCGAGAACGCTCGTCAACCGCCGCCTTCCCGATGTCCTTAGACAACATGCTCTCGACCATTTTCAACAACTCTTTGGGTTCCGCGTTGTTAATCTTGATCGCTTCCGTCACGGTCGGCGTAACCGGCTTGCTGACATCGAGTTCTTTTGCCAGATTTTTGAGTTCCGTAACGCGCGCTTCCGGCCCCGCAACAATAAGCATATTGGTCGTGTCGTTCGTCGAAAGGGCTACCAGCGTGGCGTCCGGGCCGCCAATAAGAATATCGTCCAGCGTCTTTCTCACGTCCGCCGCTTTGGCATTTTCAAGCCGCACCATCGACGTCACGCGCTTGGCCGCAACCGCCTGCGCATAGGGAACTATGTGATACACGCCGGATTCCGGCACCATCCCAAGACCGTTCATCCGCAACACCGTGTCGATCGCCGCCTGCAGCGTCACATTGCGCAGGTTCGCCGTCACCACACCCGTCAGGTCCGACCCGGCTATCACGTTGATCTGCGCCTTCTGCGCCAGCAGCGCCACCACGTTGCTCAATTCCATTTCCCGAAAATCAATATTTACGATCTGCTGCAACGGATCCCCGTCAAACTTCGGTTGCGGCGGCCGCTTGTCCTTCTTCGGCGCCGTCGCCACAACCGCCGATTGACCCGTCTTCGCCGGCTCCCCGACCGCACCTATCTCCACTTCCGACTTCGCCGCGGGCCCCGCCGCCGCGTCTGGCGCAGCAGCCGCGGGCGCGACAGGTGCGGGCCCCGCCGCTTCTGCGACCGCAGGCGCAGCCGGCTCGGCAGGCGCCGGCGCGGCGGGCGCCGGTTCTCCCGCCGGTGGTTCAGCGGCGGCCGCGACCGGCGTCAACTCCGCTGCGTCGGTTACGACCGGCGGAACAGTGGCCGTTACGTCGGTTAATACCTGTTTCATTCGTTCCATGGCGGGCAAGGCCGGAATCGCTGCCGGGCTCGATGACCTCGGAGGCGGCGGCGGTGATACCGCGGCGTCCGGAGCTGCCCCGGCCCCGTCTGCCAGCAGCACAGCCGACGGAACCGACGCATCAAGCACAAACTGCGGCGCCACCTCAAAACCCGACGGCGCCGACAGACGCGCATTAAGCGCGATCTGCATGCTCGCCCGCTTAAGCTTGCGCAGTTCTGCGGTCAGTTGCGCAACCGCCTGGTCAATCTGCTGGTCCTGCAGCACCGCGGCCAGGTCCGGGCAACTCCCCACGCCCGTGGCCGTCTCGCCACGCCCCAGCGGCATCGGCAATACGCCGGCCTGTTCCACGGCGGCGCACGGCTCCAAAACCGACAACGCGGCCGTCGTTAACACGAAAGTCGCCAGGCAAACACGACTAAGCTGGGACATGGTCTAACGCTCCTTCAGTTCCACCTGAATTAAAGATTCCCCCACCCGGAACACCACGTGGTCTTCCTCAATGCTTTCCACGATGGTTCCATCGGCGTATTCGTACCCCGGTTCAACCACCTCGTTGTCCACCACCGCCACGGGGAATGATTCGTCCCACACAATGCCCGACACCATCTTGCTCATTACCTTGCCCAGCGTCGCCGGCGCTACCGGCGCGCCCGTCCCCTCTTTATCGGTTCTTACGGCCACCTTGCCCACCAGCGGAGCCATCACGTCACGCGGAACCCGATCCTTTTCGTAATCGAAATCCACTTCCTGGATACTCGCCAGGAGTGCGTCGATATTTATCTCCGCCGTATCCACGGGTTTCGCCGCCGCGCCTGGAGCCGCCGCCGGAGCCGGCGGCGCGGCCGCAGCCGGACCCCCCGCCGCTTTCCCCGCGGGGGTCGCGGCAGGTTTGGCCGGCGCCGGGGTAGCGGCCCCCTTGATCACAAACTGGTAAAACAGTACCCCCACCAGCAGGAGGCCCAACGCCGCCATGATCATGATTTGTCTACGTTGCGAGTTCACGACTTGCTTTCCTCGCTCGGTTGTTTAAAACGAAACGTGCTCAGACGGAACGACGCCGTCGCGATCCCGTTCTCCACCTTGCCGATATTCAGTTCGCTGATCTTAAGATACCGCTGGTACCGCTCAAGACGATTGATGAACGACGCTATCTGGTGGAACGTACCACGGGCCTTCACGCTGTACGGGATCACCTCTTTCTTGGTGTCTCCCTCCGGCGCCAGCTTCGACAACTCCACCAACAGGCCCGTCTCGCCCGCCAGCGATTCAAACTGGCGCAGCAGCGTCTGGATTTCCTGCGTATTGGGCAGGCGCTCTTCGAACTGCGTCACCAACTCCTGCATCTGAGAAGCCTCGGCCCGCAGGTCTCCGATGTTCTCCTGGGTTTCCAGCGCCTGTTTCAGTTTCTGCGCAACTTGCTGGTTTTCCGCGACCAACCCCGCCAGTTTCTCGTTCTGCCCGCTGTACAGGACAAAATAAAACCCAACCGCCACCAAGACCGTCGCACCCAGTATGATGCCCACCGCGGCCCAATCCCTCGGCGTCACCGTTCCTTTCCAGAAATCCATCATGCTGCGCCGCGGCCTCCCTGGTTGATAAGGTACTCGAGCGTAAACCCGCGAACCTTGTAACCCTCGAACAACGTGTCCTGAAACTTTGGAAGGTCCAACTGGAATATGCTCGAAAACTCTTTGTCGTCCTGCATGTTGAAGGTCAGCGGGTTGATGTCGCTGGTCCCGTCGGTCCCTTCAATCACGTAGCCCATTAACTCCAAAACGGGCTTTCTGATCGTTATTTTCTTGACCTCTTCTTTCTTGGTCTGCGGGTTGATCTCCTTGCGCGTCTCTGTGAACTGTTTTTCCTTCACCGCTATCGAGCTGAACCAGAAATTGTCCGGCGTCAACCGGCTCACGTTCCACAACTGACGAGACCAGATGATCCGGTCCGCCAGAATTTCGTTGATTATCGACACTTTATCCGCCAGCTCGAGCTTTTGCTTCTCGAGCCGGTCAAATTCATCCACAATGCTTTGCAGGGATTGAAGCTTCTCGGAGTTGTCTTTCAAGATGGCTCGCTGATCCCCGATCTGCCTTTGCTTATCCACCCACATCCCCGCCAAAGCCAGCAGAACCAGCGCAGCCGCTAAAAGGCTCGCCACATAAGGCGCCGGAGAACGTTTGATCGGGCGAAGGTGCCAGGGCAACAGGTTGATGTTTATCATAAGGCCGCCGCTCCTCGTGCCGCCAACCCGACTGCCACCATGAACTGCGCGGGTCGCTCCGTCAACGGCATCACGCCACGCCGGTCCCCCAGTACCAGCGCGCTCTCCGCCGGATTCGCTACTTCAACGTCTTTAATGCTCAACTCCTCGCTCAGCGTGTGACGCAGAAGCGGGATTGACGCCACGCCACCGCTCAGGATCAACCGGTTCACCGGGCTCTCATAAAGCTCATGCTCGTAGTAGTCGAAAGAACGCCTTATCTCCGAAACCAGCTTCGCCAGCGGCGCGGCCAGGATCTCCTCGAGCGGCTTGCCACCGATAGGCGGCAACGGCTTCACGGCCGGGCTTTGGCCGCGCCCGTCGGAAATGCCCGGCTCATCCTCGAACGGGTCGAGAAGCGCGGAACTGGCTGCGGGCAACGGCGGCGGCGGCTCGGCCCCAGCCGGTTGGGCCGGGGCCGGCTTGAGCTCGGCCGTCCAGTTTTGAAGCAGCTTTTCCGCCTCATCAAACTCGCACCGGCGCGCCCTGGATATCGATTGGATCAGGTCGCGGCCGCCCCAGCTCACGTCGCGGATGAAATTCGATACACCGTCCTTGACAAAGTGGATGCTTACCGACGTAAGCCCAATGTTAATCAACGCCACCGTCTCCCCCACCCGAAGATTGTCACACACCTCCGCCGCGTCCGCCAGCGCCAGCGCGTCCACCCCAAGGATTCCTACCTTGACCTCCGCCGACTGCGTCACCTGCAGCCGCGCGTCTATCAGTTCGTGTTTGGCCGCCAGCAACAGGATCTTCAGCAACTTATCTTCACCCTGGATCACCGTGTCCAGCAGCGTCCAGTCAAGGAATACCTCGCTCAAATCGTAGGG
>JAPLKX010000363.1 GCA_026387845.1 Candidatus Hydrogenedentota bacterium
AATACACGGGGGGCCGCACGTCCGAGGGCGCATCCCCAACCATGCGGCCCCCGGTGTATTCACCGGGGGCTAAACAGGATGCCGGCGGCGCGATACGTTACTTGCCGGCGCCGGCGCCAACAGGGGCAGCGTCGCGCGCAGGCTCTTTCTCCAGCGCGGCCTTGATGATGGGTATCCAGAGTTCGTACCCGGCGCGGTTCATGTGCAGCATGTCCTTGAGGAAGAGTTCCGGCCGCGGTTTGCCCTCGGCGTCGAGCATCGGCGTGGCCGTGTCGATGTACGTCAGGCCCGCCGTGGCTTGGCAGTACTCGCGGACCGCCTGGTTGGCCTTCCGGGCCTCGTCCCAGACCTTGGCCCGCGACGGGCTGGGCTTGATGGAGAGGAAGTAAATCCGCGCGTCGGGCAACCCTTTGCGGACCTTCTCGACGAACGCCTTGAAGTCGGCGGCCACGCGTGCGGCGTCCTTCTTGCTCACGAGGTCGTTGTCGCCGGCGTAAAAGACGATCCGCTTCGGCTTGTACGGGATGACGAGGCGGTCGGCGTAGTAGACCATGTCCGAAATCTGGCATCCGCCCACGCCGCGGCCGATGACGGCCATGGGCTTGAAGTCCTCGGCCAGCGTGCTCCACATCCGGATGGTCGAACTGCCGACGAAAAGTGTTGCCCCCTGGGGCGGCGGCGATTCCTTGTCCTTCTTCTCGAACGCCTGGACCTGCGACTCCCACTTGGTCGCCGGGTCTGCGGCAGGCTTTGCGGTTTCGACCGGCGGCTTCAATCCTTCTTCAGTCGCGGCGAAGGCCGGCGCGCACGTTGCACCCAGCAGCATTGCAGCCAGAAGTGACACCGGGCCGATGCTGCAACGCAACTTTGCGCGGCGGGTCTCCTGACCCGCCGCGCACGATGGCGGGGGTGCGGGTTTCCCGCGCGGTGGGTCGGGACACCCTGTTGCCCAATCATGTAGGCCGGGGCAACGCCCCGGCTTTGGTGGCGGCGGATGTGGTCCAGCATCAAAGCCGGGGCGTTGCCCCGGCCTACATGCGCGCGAAGCGAATTCGGCAACAGGCCAGGGACACCCACCGCGCAAAGTGCCAACTTGCGTTGCAGGACTAAGCCGCGCGAGCATATCGGGTCTCCGTTTCTTTGTTCGGCACGCCAGGGTATATTAACAGCCCGCGGCCTGCCGCGAAACCCCCGGCGCGGTCCGCCCGGCCGGCGGGTTCAGAGGCGGCTGCGAGGGAGGGCCGCATGTCAAGCCTGCGCCCCATTCACCCGTTCGTGTTTCTTGCGCTGGCGAGGGTGCTGCCGCTCCTGGGGCAGGGGATTACGAGAAAGGAAGTTCCAGGTTCAAAGTTCAAGGTTCAAAGTGAGACGAAAGAGTGACGGCGCGCGGCTTACCCTTTGCCCGCTTGGGGCGGGCAGGCAGCGGCGGGCGGGCCGCGCCGCGAGGGGACAAGGCCTCTCGCGCAGCGGAATTCTTTTTGTCGTTCTTATTGCTTGAAAAAGAACCCCGTTGACCATAGTCTTTAGGCCAAGGCTTGGGCTGAACCGCGGGGCGGATTACCCGAGGAATCGCTCACTATGAAGGAGGACAAGAACACGCCTCTTGATCTCGAGGTGCTAACTGAAGGCATGGGCGGTCTGACTCCGGCCATGGGTGAGGTCATGGCAGAGTGCGCTTCAGTATGCCTTGAAGAGAGAGGGCATCGCTCAGGCATACTCCTTCGTGTGTCCGGCGCCTTCGCTTTTTCCTGCCGATTGCGGTGGCCCAACACTACCGAACAGATGAGGCGGTGTCACAATGACAGGGAAGTCGCCACTGAGAACGGCGCATACGGCATAGCTATCTTGCTTGTCCGCAAGGAAACGGGATACAAGGCGCTTGAGCGGTCCATGAAGGGGGGGGGCTTTGACTACTGGGTTGGCAAGGATGCTGCTCTTCCATTTCAGTACAAGGCGCGGCTCGAGGTTTCGGGCATACGGCTGGGAGATGAGCGCGATCTGAGTGCGAAAGTGCGCGAGAAGGTAGAGCAAACCAGGAAATCTGACGGGAAATTCCCTGCCTATGTTGTGGTTGTGGAATTCGGATCACCAAAGGCAAGCGTGGTGAAACGATGAACTCAATATCACGGTATCATCGCATAGCGATGGAACTTGCGGAGAAGGGCATGGGTGCCCAATCCGCCGGCAAGCACGAAGCCGCCAGGAAAGCCTTCTTACAGGCCCTTCATAGCGAGCGTCAAGCTGCAAGCAGTGCCGCCAAGCGCCCATCCGCCGAGCCCACGCGGTCGGTACTTCTTCGGAGCGCCGCAACTCTTGCCCTGAGGTGCGGTGAGATGCGTGAAGCAGAACGACTCATAGCAGTGGCTTTGTCTGGTAACCCGCCGGAAGACATTGCCGAGGAACTGCGCGATCTGCTTGAGGAAGCCCACTTTAGCCGGCACCTACAGATCAGGGGCAGGCAACTGCAGCCGGAGGAATTTCAACTCTCGATAAGTGGTGAGGATGTTGGCTTTGGAATAGCAAGTGCAGATGCTTTTCTTGATAGGATCGACATCACAAGGAAAATGGTATACCGCACCGTTGAGAGGAAGATGCACCTACCTTTCAGGGACTTGGGTGCTCCCAAGAAGGACGTGCGCGAAGCAGTCTCCATGTATTTGTCCATGCCGAAGGCGGCGAGTTTTGCCGTAACGGTAAGAGTTGGGGGGCCTACTCCGCAGAAGAGCCTTCCAATGGAGGGAGCCCCACCGGACGCTGCGGAAATTACCGCCGATGTGATCGGTTGCTTGGACCTTTACAGCAAGGGGGATTCGCCTGGACTGGATCTAGCCATACCGCAGTCGGATTACAGGCGCAATTTCAGTGAACTTGCAAGGCGACTCTCCCCAGATGGGAAACGGGTCAAGTTCGTTGGTTTCACTCGCTGCGTTGGGACCGAGAGGAGAGAGGTCAGATTAACGGTGCCGCATGCTCCAGAGGAAACTGGGACCGGTACCGGGAAGAAGGTAGATATGGTTTCAGTTAATGGGTGCCTCTTATACGCAAATAAGCTTGGCAAGAAAAGCAGAATACAGATTCAAGAGCAAAACGGCACGACGCACGTTGTGCACGTTCCAACCGGCATGATGAGCGACATTGTTAAGCCGTTGTGGGAAGACACGGTCACTGTAACAGGTCCGCGCATAGGAGGAGTGATCGAACTGCAGGATATCAAGCGAGCTGACGCCTGACCACTCCAAGGAATGATCACCGACGTGCCGCTGCTCGCGGGGATGTTTCGGCGTTACCCAGAGGCCGCGCTTCACACAGCCTCTTCTTTCCGGGCTGCGACGGGCGTGGGCTTGAGCCCCGAAGTTGGGGCGCTTGACAGTAGCCACGGTGCGCAAGCCCGTGGAACGGTGATCCGAACGCCCATCTTCCTTTTCTTTTGAGACCCTTCAGGGGCGATTGAACGGCGTCTCAGTCGCCCCTTCTGGGGCTTGGGAAGACAAAGGAAGAGGAATCGGTCGCCGTTATTTCCACGGGCTTGCGCACCGTGGCTACTGTCAATCGTGCCTGCGGCACTCTGGTAGTACGTAGGCCGGGGCGCGCCCCGGCTCTAACGCGAAGGGTTCCGGCCGCCGCGCCAAAGCCGTGGCACGCCCCGGCCTACGCCCCCCCGCACGGCCTTTCCCGATTCCCGCCATCGCCACGGCGCGCGGTCGCCAAGTCGAAGACCTCGCCTGGGCGGGGCGACCGGCTAAACTCCGTTGGCCTTGCCCTTTTCCTGTTTCCCGTTCCCAATTCCCGATGTTGCCTTTTCGCAACAAGTTATCCACAACGGCGTGTGCCCAAAAGTGCCTGTCAAAAACCATCAAATTCGAGTCAAAATCGGTCAAAAAGGCGACGTTTTCCGTCAAAAAGCGATCAAAAACGAGCGCATTTCGTCATGCCCATCTTAACATTTTTGGGGGTCACCCCCTCTGGCGCTAGCGCCAAGGCCGTTTTCGCCTTCCGAAAGGGCAAAAAAGGCGTATTTCCGGGCGCGCGGGGGCCGGTTTGAAAGTTATCCACAATTTGCACTTCGGGCGAACAGCGGGAATCGGGATTCGGGATTCGGCAAAGGGCGCCGGGCGGCAGTGGTTTGGTCAGCCGGCGACCTTGGCTGGTGCGCGCCGTGGCCCTCGACGGGAACTTTGAACTGCCTTACACGTCGCAGATCTTCACGGCCTCGGCCAGCGACTTCAGCGGCTCCTTGCTCTTGGGGATGAACTCGTGGGCCACCCAGCCGTCGTACTTGGTCTCGACGATGGCCCGCATGATGGCCGGGTAGTCCAGGGTCTGCGTGGAGTCGATCTCATTGCGTCCCGGCACGCCGCCCGTGTGGAAGTGGCCGAAGTACTCGACGTTCTTGCGGATGACGGGGATGACGTCGTCGCCCATGATGGCCTGGTGGTAGATGTCGTAAAGGAGTTTGACGCGGGG
>JAPLKX010000774.1 GCA_026387845.1 Candidatus Hydrogenedentota bacterium
GTCGTCAAGAACGTCAAGGCGGAGTCCACGGGTAAACAGGTGGCGGTTTCGTGGGAGATCCCCGAGACGTCCTCGCCGGCGTTCGCCTACAAGATTGAGGTCTTCGGCAATCCCGAGTGCCAGGGTGCGCCGAAGGCCATCGCGATTCAGCAGGACGCCCATGCGTATTACAGCGCCAAAGTCTCCGAGTTGAGCATCCAGCCCGGGCTGCTGGTCGAATCCACGCCTCCGGCGCCTGTGGCCGCGAAGAACACGGCCGGCGACCGACTGACCGGCGTGGTGATGGCACGGTCAGACGAGAACATCGTGGTGGTGCGGTCAACCTCGAGTGGACTGATGCGGACCACGGACGGCGGCAAGACCTGGAGCGCCATCAACGGCAACCTCGCTGGCGCAGCGAATGCCGTCCGCAGTGTGGCCATCCACCCGGCGAATCCTGCTGTCATGCTGCGGGCTGCTGGGCGAATCGTCAACGGAAAGTGGGAGGGCGGTCTGTGGAAGACCACGGATGGCGGTAAGACCTGGAGCAAGCTCGATTTCGAGGGGGATTTCGACGGTATCGGCCCCTCCGCGCTCTGCGGCGAGGTGGTCGCGTTCGACCTGAAAGACCCCGAAACGCTCTACGTCGGAACCGAGTCGAAGGGCTGCTTCAAGAGCACGGACGGCGGCGCCACGTGGACATCCCTCGGTGTCGTTGGCGAGCGCATCACGTCCGTCGTAGTCTGGCCCTGGAATTACGTCAATCCGGTGGCCGGCCGGGGGAGGAGCCATCTGTGCGTGACCACCTGCCCGGACAAGTGGATGCTGCTGCTCGGCCGCGGCAAGCCCGCCATCACGACAGCCGGGGAAACGGCCAAGAGCCATGTTTCCCATGACAACATCAAGTCGCTGAAGGTTTGCCATGCGCGAGAGGACGTGGGCTTCTACAACATGACGTTTGACCGGATGTGCCAGACGCCGGACGCGATGCGGTATGCGACCTCCTACGGGCTCCAGCACAATGTCGGAGGGGACATGTTCGCGTTCCCCGAGGCGAAGCACGTCGAGTGGATGCGGCCATTCACCGCCGTCTACGGCGCGTGCCTGCCCGGCACCAAGAACGGCCGCTGCATCGCGCAGGCGCTGGATCCGGTCAATCCTGAGCGGATTTCGGTCAGCCAATCGTGGGCTTTCAACTGGGACTGGAAGAAGATCCAGGGCAGCGTGCCCAACGGCGGCCTGGTCGCCGTGACGGGCGAGTATCGTGTCGGCGAAAAATGGTGGTTCGTGTACACCGATGGCCTGTATTGTTCGACGAACGGCGGCAAGAACCTGACCAGGGTTCTGGATGCCTCAGGCAGGCAGTGAACATCTGAAGCCGTTTCAACAGTCCATCGAGAACGCGCAGCAACGATGTGTTAGTGCAATGCAAGAAGCATCTAATGTGCTGTTGCTGGCAATATATCTGGCGGCCGCGTCGGTGTGCGGAGCGACCGATACAATCACTGTGATTGACTTCGGCGTGGCGAGTGTCCGGATTTCTTCGAGTTGCCGATCGACGGCGACGAGAACAACAAGACGTGGGTCTTCTGGGGTGGGAACGGCAACTACGCACTGGGCTCATCTGACGGCAAGAGCTTCAGGAAGACAAGTGGTCCGCACCCGTCGAAATACGGCGCCAACGACTACGCCGCCCATCCGCGCCGGCAAAGCGGTGTCCTGGGCGACTGGTGCTGCCAGCTGATGAACGCGTTCTACAAGATCCTCGATCCCGGATATCCCGTCAGCGTCGAATGCATTGACAGCACCGGGCCAGCCATCGACTCGTACCCAAAGGGAAAGACCGTCAAGTGGCATTTTGCCGCCGACGGCGACAGGCCGGCCTTCGACGCGTACTGGTATGACGGCGTGAATCAACCTCCCAGAATGCCGGGCCTGGAGGAGGATCGCAAGATGGGGCCTGCGGGGTCCTACCTGTTCGGCA
>JAPLKX010000252.1 GCA_026387845.1 Candidatus Hydrogenedentota bacterium
GAAGAACAAGAAGAAAGCGGCCTGGGCCGATCTCCGCGCCCAGACCACTAAACCCGCGCGCCGTTTTGGGTTCACGACACCTCGACTTCCTTGAGAGCGAGGGTGCGGTAATCGCTCTTGCCCAACCCGGCGGCCTGGCCGGCGGTGACGATGGCGACCTCGGCGGGGTTATGGCCAAGGAGTTCGGCGCCAAAGGCTTCGAGCGCGACGATGTCTGTTCCCGCGGCGATGGTGTTCTTGAACGCGACGTTGGCAAGGTCGCCGCCGGTCGGCCCGTTGGCCGTCATGATCCTGACGGCGTCGAGCACGCACATGGTCGGCTTCATGAATGCGGTAATATCGCACAGGCAGGTTTCCATATCCTGGTGCCACTGGCCTCGGGGTTCACCGACAATCCCCATGTAGTTTTTCATGCAGAGCGTGACCTTGCAAAGCTGGTGGTGCTTGGCAATCGGGACGTTGAGCACAAAATCGGCCTCGGCAATTTCAGGGTAAACCAGCCACTTCTCGAGGCGCTTGCCGTTGATGGGGATTTCCTTGAACCGGGTCTTGTCGAGGTAGACGACTTCGGCGCCGGCGGCTTTTGCGGCGGCTTCGATACCGCTGGCGGCGTAGGATTCGTTGGCCTTGTGGCACGGGTTGTCGCCGACCTTGACGGTTTTAGCGCCGGCCTCGAGGCACAGGCGGATGAGAGTGGCGACCACGTCGGGGTTGGTGTTCGCGGCCAGTTCGGGGGTGCGGTTCCAGGCGATGTTCGGCTTTACCCAAACGACGTCGCCTTTTTTGACAAACCGGGCCATCCCGCCGAGGTTGGCGATGGCTTGTTCGGTTAGTTTGATAGCCATATTCTTGACGGCTTCGGCGCTGTTGGTGTCGACCTCCTTGAATCGCGCGATGCACATGTCTGCGGGGGCGGCTTGTGCAGAGGCCGAGGCCAACGGGGCGAGGGCGAGCGCGCCGCCGGTAATGGCCGTATTTTTCAAAAACTCCCGTCGGGTCTGTCGAGCCATTTGTGCTCCTCCAAGGCGCCGCAAATGCGGGCAAAAACATGGGGTTTAGACAACAATAACCTAGTGCTGCGATTATACCGAAAAGCCGGAAAGGTTCCAACCGCCCGATGCATTGTGGTGCAGACGGCTCGCCCGTACTACAAGTCCCGCGCCAGCGGTCTTGACAACAACAGTCCCGACAGGCCGTGATAGCGAGTACGACAGTTTTCTTCATGGCAGCCTGGCCGGGGCCGCGGCGGGCTGCAATAGGGGCATCATACGGCAATGCTCGGTAACGGGGCCAGTTACAGCCAGCGATTCCGTGGGAGGGCTTGCCGGCGGCGACGATTGTGGACTGCGTGTTGACACAAGTTCTCTTAACACGGCAAGTCCGGTTATCAATTGCCGGTCCACCGGGGTAATGACCGGTGAAATGTCGCTTGGAGGCGTTAACGTGTGGGAAATCGACGAAGGAAGTTCATACCCCTACCTGCTCTGGGAAGTGGAAAAGTAGCGGCTGAAACGGGTGAGGTTGAACCGTTCCTGCCCAGACGGTGTGTGCGGAACCGTGTCTTTACGGGACTTGGCGGGAAATTTGTAAGGGCGGTTACATTCTTATTAACTACCCTAATTCCTTGACATGCACAATATTAGGTATTAATGTATAGATGTAAGGGGTATGCGAGTGTAACTTCGGGTTGGAGGAACCTGCCGTGTCACACGTTGAACTGAAACACATCTTGATATGCTTCTCAGCGCTTCTTGTTCTAGTCATAGCCGGCTGCTTGCGCACCGTGCCGGATGTGACGGGCATGCAGGAGTCCGAGGCGGTGGGAGTGGTGAGTGCCGCCGGCTTTACGGTGGGAACAGTTGCACGGGAGGTCAGCCCGACAGTCACCGCCGGACGTGTGATCCGCCAGGATCCCTTGGGCGGTAGCCAACTGGAGGAAGGCTCGGGCATAAACCTGGTTGTATCGCTTGGCCCTGAGCCGGTGCAGGTCAATGTGCCGGTCTTAACAGGCCTTAGCCGGACCGGCGCCGAGGCGGCCCTGGT
>JAPLKX010000371.1 GCA_026387845.1 Candidatus Hydrogenedentota bacterium
AAGGGACACCCCCCACAACTGCCGGGGGGCGTCCCAGACGCGCGGATTTCTGCGCGGGAAAACAAGAAAATGAAGGTTAGTAGTACAGTGTCCACGGTATGCAGGCGCCTACTGCGCCCGTATTCCGGTGGCGCGGTCGAAGATTTCCTCCCGGGAGACGCCGGCTTCGGCGTACATGGCGAAGATGTTGTCGTCGGGTGTTTCGGGCGGTATGGCGTGGGACGCCGCGAGGATGTAGCCGCCGCCGTCGGCCGTCATGCCTTCGAGCAGGCGCGCCGTGGCCTTGCGGACCTCGGCGACGGTTCCGAACGGGAGCAGGTCCTGCGTGTCGACCCCGCCCATGAAGGCGATAGAATCGCCGAACTCCTTTTTCAGCGACAGCGGGTCCATCCCGGCCGCAGTGCACTGGACGGGGTTGAGCACGTCCATGCCGATCTCGATCAAATCCGGGATGATCGACCGCACCGCGCCGCACGAATGGTACGCCACCCACAGGCCCTTGCGGGTTCCGACGTCGAAAATCCTGGCGAGGTTGGGCTTAACCAACTCGCGCCACGACTCCGGGCTGAGGATCGTCGAGGATTGCGAGCCCGCGTCGTCACCCGTCCAGAGCCAGTCGAGGTCAAACCGCTCGCACGCCTCTTCCGAAAGCCGCACCGAAAACTCGCCGCACCTCGCGCACATCTCGCGGGCCACGTCCGGCTCGGCGAACACGTCCAGGAGCGCCTGTTCCATCCCCCTCAGCCGCCAGTACATCTCAAACACGCACGGCGACACGTCGCACCCGACAAAGTAGTCGCCGCGGCCCTCGATTACCCGCCCCATCAGGGCCAACAGGTCCTCCAAGTGCGGGTACGGAAACTCATAGGCCAGCAGTTGGTCGCGCGTGGCGCCATCGAGCGGGGAGTGGTCGATCTGGTTGAACGGCCCGCTCCTCAACCACCGAATCCCCCACAGGTCCGTGTGCCCTTCGCCTTCTCTCTCGTGGACGATACCTTCCATGGCGTGGTTGTTGTTTACCCAGGTCTGGCGGACGTCGTCGCCCAGGGCTTCGGACACGCGCGACGCGGGGATTTCGAGCAACCGGCCCAGCCGCGCCGCGGTTTCCGGGTGCAGCCACATGAAAATCGGCACGCGGTCCGCCGGCTCGCGTTTGAGCGCGGCGAGCACGCGCTGTTTGGGCGTCACGACGGTCGTCCTCGCTGTTTCCTGGTTCGCCACGATTATGCAAGACACCTGCCGCGATATCAATGGGCATTCTGTCAGTGCATGGCGCGCGAAGGGAAGGCCGCAAAAAGCGGGGACAGTTGGCCATGAGGCTTTGCCTCCCCCGTAAACGATGAAAACAGACTGCCGAAAAAGTAGGTCCCATCTCCGAATGGGACGGGCACGGGGGTAGTCCAGTCCGAATCGGAATTCGGACCTACGCTGTCTGCATCAGTTGGAATTTTCAGAGCAGACACAATTTTCAAACCGCCTACGGGCCGAAAATGCGCTTCCAAACCGCCGAAGCGTCGTCAGTTCCTGTTTTTTGCTTAGGCTATTTTGAAACGGGCGGGAACTCTTCCTGCGGCCGCGTTTCAACTGTTATACTGGTCGCGTTCAAGCGAAAGGGAGGGGTAGGCTATGATTATTGGAGTTCCGCGTGAAATAAAAGAAGACGAAGGGCGTGTTGGTTTGATCCCGTCGGGCGTGGCGGCGTTTGTCGCGCACGGGCATACGGTGCTGGTCGAGAAAGGCGCGGGCCGGGGCAGCGGCCTCGCTGACGCCATGTACAAAGCCAGCGGCGCCAGATTGGTCAACGAGGCAAAGTCGGTATGGCAGCGCGCCGAAATGATTGTCAAGGTGAAGGAACCGTTGGGCCCGGAACTCGACTGGATGCGCGCCGGCCAAATCATCTACTGCTACCTCCACCTCGCCTCGAACGAACCGCTCACCCGCGCCCTTATCCGCAAGAAAGTCGCCGCCGTCGCCTACGAAACCATCCAGTTGGACGACGGGTCGTTGCCGCTCTTGTCGCCGATGAGCGAAGTGGCAGGCCGGCTTTCCGTGCAGAAAGGGGCGCAATGTCTCGAGGCGCACTCGGGCGGGCGCGGCATTTTGTTGAGCGGGGTTTCGGGCGTGAAACCGGCCAGTGTCGTGATACTCGGCGCGGGAACCACGGGGTTCAATGCGTGTTACGTGGCGCACGGGATGGGGGCTCGCGTTACCGTGCTGGATGTCAGCACGTCGCGGCTGCGCTACCTCCACGACGTCACCGGCGGCAATGTTACGACGGTCATGTCCAACCCCGCGACGGTCGCCCAGGAAGTCGAGCAGGCCGATTTGGTTATCGGCGCGGTTTTGATCCCGGGTGCGCGGGCGCCCCGGCTTATTTCGAAGAAACTCGTGGCACGGATGAAACCGGGTTCGGCCATCGTCGATGTGGCCATCGACCAGGGCGGGTGCTGCGAGACCTCGCGGCAGACCACGCACAGCGAACCCACCTATCTGGTCAGCGACGTTGTCCATTACTGCGTGGCCAACATGCCGGGGGCCGTCCCGCAAACGTCGACCTACGCCCTCACCAACGTGACGCTCAGCTACGGCCTCGAGATCGCCGAGAAAGGACTCGAACCCGCTATCGGGGAGAACCCCGCGCTCAAACGCGGCCTCAACGCATACCACGGCCACGTCACATACAAAGCGGTCGCCAACGCGTTTGCCATGGAATACTACGAGGTGTAGATGCCTGAACTCCAGGTCAAGTCCGATATGCAGTACCTCGCGGGGCGCCTGGAGCATCGCGGTGCAAACACTCAAAGTGAGCGCGACGCCGCCGAATATATCCTCGCCCGGATGCGCGAATACACCGCCAGCGCCGACCTCGACGAGTTCTACTGCGCCGACGGGTCGGGGTTTGTGACGGCGTCGTATTTTGCCGAGTTCACCGTTGTTACGATCCTGGCGGTGTGGTGGCCGCTGGTCGCGCTGATCTACGGCGGGCTGGTATTCACCCTCTACCTGGCCGAAGCCAGCGGCTATGCCATCCTCACCCGCCTCATGCCACAGTACGAAACCCAAAACGTCGTGGCCCGGTTCCTGTCTCCCCGCCCCCAGATGCTGTTCGTGGTGATGGCCCACTACGATTCCGTGAAAGCGAGGCCGCTCACCTACCCCAAACCGCCGTTCTGGCTGCGGCCGGCCCACGTCCTGATGGTGTTTTGCATGTTCCTGGTGCTCGCGACATGCGCCGTGCAACTCATGAACGTCCTACCCGCGCCACAGGCCCAAATCAACCTCTGGATCCGGTGGATGGCCGCGGGGCTGCTCCTCACGGGGGCCGCGGTGGTCCTGCGAAACGATCTGCTCACCCAGAACACGCCCGGCGTCAACGACAACGCCACCGGCGTCACCGCACTGCTCCGGCTCGCCCACAACCTCAGCGTTCTGCCCGTCAAGGAAGCCGACGTCTATCTCGTCGCCACCGGCAGCAACCAGACCGGCATGCACGGCGCCAGGCATTTTCTCCACAGCTATTCAGTCGACCCCGAGTCCACCTACTTTCTGTGCCTGGACAGCGTCGGCGAGGGCAACAGCCTGGCCTATGTAACCGAACTGGGCCTCATGCAGTCGTTCAAGCCGCCCGAAGAACTCATCATGACGGCCGCCGCCGCCGGAGAAGGGTTCAACGCCGTCGAAGCCAACCTCGTCACGCCCCATTCCGACGCCATGCTGCTGCTTGCCAGAGGATTCAAAGCCCTCGAGATTACTACCGTAGACATACCCGAGGAAGAGATTGACGAGGAGGGCAATCCCGTTCCTGTGCCACCCCAGAGGATTCAGCGGCCCGCCGCCATCAACAACATGCTCATCGCACAGGCCGCCGACTATGCCGAAGCCATCCTCCGGCGCCTCGTCTCCGACCTCGAACTCATGACGCCCGCGTAGAAGCGGCGTCCCCGCCGCTTCATTTCCCGCCAACAAGCGAGGTCCTCGCCGCATAAGTGAAGCGGCGGGGACGCCGCTTCTACGGTACCGCACTCAAAAGCTGGAAAGAATTCGCCACAGGCCCGAACAAAAAAAGGCCCTTGCAGGCGTTACCCTGCAAAGGCCAAAGTGTATAAAGGTGTCTCCGCTTCTAGCGCTTCGAGAACTGGAACCGCTTTCTGGCGCCCGGCTGGCCGTACTTCTTGCGCTCGACTTCCCGCGCATCCCGCGTGAGCAGCCCGGCCCGGCGCAGCGGCGACCGCGAATTCTCATCCAGCTTCACCAGGGCTCTGGCGATTCCCAGCCGCAACGCGCCGGCCTGTCCAGCCAACCCGCCGCCTTCACACCGGGCGCGGACGTCGAATTTTCCCACGCTGCCGGTCACTTCAAACGGCTGGGTGGCGATCATCACGAGGGTCTCCCGCGACATATATTTATCGATGGGTTGGCCGTTGATGACGATTTTTCCCGTCCCCGGCTGAATGCGCACACGGGCGCTGGCGGCTTTACGCCGGCCGATGGCCACGGTCTCATTACTTGTTGCTGCCACTCTTCAAAATCTCCTTACGCGCCTGTTGGCGTTCCCAACGGATGCGGTTGCGGGTTTTGCGCCTCGTGCGGATGCTCGGCGCCGGGGTAGATGCGCACATGACGCGCCAGTTCCCGGCCCAGCCGGTTGTGCGGCAACATCCCCTTGACGGCCAACATCAGGGCGCGCGTCGGGTGCTTGCGCATCATCTCGTTGTAGCTGGTTTCCTTCATCCCGCCCATGTAGCCCGAGTGATGGTAGTACTTCTTGTCGGTCCCTTTGGCGCCCGTCAGCTTGGCCTTGGTGGCGTTGATGATTATCACGTGGTCGCCGCAGTCAAGGTAGGGCGTGTACTGGGGTTTGTGCTTGCCGCGGAGCAGTTTCGCCGCTTCCGCCGCAACACGGCCCAACACCTGGCCGTCGGCGTCGATAAAGAGCCACTTCTTCTCTACTTGTCCCAGCTTCGGGACATACGTCTTCACTGTCAATACCTCCGGATTATGCGCGCACTCGTGCGCGGCGCCCTCATGCGCGCCGCACGCGTGCACGGTCGGATCTTGCCTTGCAAACAGCCGCTAAATATACCAAACGGCGGCAGGGTAAGTCAAATCGAAAGGCGCCTAACCGTCGACTCAGGCCCAAGGCCGGAAAACAAGCTATTTGAC
>JAPLKX010000140.1 GCA_026387845.1 Candidatus Hydrogenedentota bacterium
AGAAACTCGGACTGCCACTACCCAACAAACCCAAGTCCATCTAAACGGCGATCCAAAATGTAGTGCAGACTTTTGGTGTAAATCTCCATATTTCCTAAGAAATTCCAATCTCACGGTCCCCAACTGCGGAAAATGGGCTAGAAAAACATTGCGCAAATTCCCTGTTCGGAATATTATTCATGTATGAAATGGGGCATGAGGGTCTCTTTCTAAAATCTACGGAGGATTCAAAACATGAAAAAGCGCGGGTTCACTTTGATTGAGTTGTTGGTCGTGATCGCCATCATCGGCATCCTGGCCGCCATCTTGTTGCCGGCCCTGGCGCGCGCGCGCGAATCAGCGCGCCGGGCGAGTTGCGCGAACAACCTCAAGCAGATCGGCCTCGTGGTCAAGATGTACGCCAACGAGTCCAAAGGCCAGAAGTTCCCAACGCTGGCCTACTGGCATTGTGCCGAAGGCGACATCAACGGGTCGTTCGCCATCAACATGATCCAAATCTATCCTGAGTACCTGTCGGACCCGGCCGTGACGCTGTGCCCGTCCGATTCGGCGGGCAATGACCCGGCGGATGTGTACGACGATGCGGATACTATGGCCGCGGTCTGGAACGGCTCGGGGATGACCGCCACCGCCAGCAACCCCAACACCGAGTTCTATCCCTGCGAACTGGACAGCGGGTCGAGCAGCTACCTCTATTTCGGCTGGGCCATTCACGCCATCGGCATCACCGACGACCCGATGGTGTTCACCGACTACGACGAGGTCCTGCCCTACTTCGGGTCCAAGCCGGGCCTCGACCCGGACGTGTACGCACGGTTCGTTGCTGCCGTTGCCGACCTGATGGCCAAGATGGCCGCAGATGTCCCCGCCAGCTTTGACGAGGACTTGGACGGCGACGTGTACCGGTTGCGCGAAGGAATCGAACGGTTCTTCATCACCGACATCAACAACCCCGCCGCGTCCGCTCTCGCCCAGAGCGAAGTGTCCGTCTCTTCCGACTGGATCTCCAGCGACGTTTCAGACGAAAACGGGTTCAACCACATCCCGGGCGGCTGCAACGTCCTGTACATGGACGGCCACGTCGAATTCATCAAATACCCCGGCGAATGGCCCGTTAGCCCGCTCCTGTCCGTCGTGGTAGCCAACTTCTAGCTTTCACCATAGTTCCTGGTAGAAGGAGCCTGCATCTGCATGGCAGGCTCCTTCCTTCTTTTTTGCCTCGCTTTCCCAATAAACAAATGCCCAAAAGGCTTCCGGCCTGCCCAAGTTGGTACCCTACATATAGTTATACGGCTCCTGTAAGGCAAAATCTACCCAAGAGGCTACTTATAGTGGTATTCACCTAGATGCCCCACAGAAGGTTGAACAGTTGCGGGTGAAATCCAATAAAAACATATTAAAAAAAGTTGTTGACAACCACCATATATTGTGTTATGCTCCCCTCGGTGTCTGGAACCGTAATAGTGTGAATCAGGTCAAAGACTTCAACCTCTGAAGTCCTCACCGTAGCCCAGGCCCAAATGATTCACACAATAGTAGCTGAGGCCAAGACCGCAGCCCTATGGTTTCAGCCTGTATGACTCGGACCGTGACCCTCTTGCGCCAAGAACCACGGAACCGAAGTTTCAGACACTTCCCGCACTGAGCGGCGGGTACCCAAGACCCGCCGCTCCCCCTTTTTAAATTGCGGATTGCTGATTGCTGATTGCCGATTAGGGGAACGTGGTAAAATGTTTGTCGGCAAAGAGTTGCGACGGGTGTGGCTTTAATCCGCAATCGACAATCGACAATGATTACAGGGTCCAGCCGCCGCGGTAGGGCGGGTTGACCAGGGCGTTGGCTTCGTCGTCGTTTGTTACGCGCAGGGTCTCGCCGTCCCACTCGAGCTTTCTGTCCTTGACGCGCATGGCCAGCACGCCCAGCAACACCATCTCCGTAAGCGCCCCGCCGTACTCGAAATTCGAGCTGGCCGGGTTGCCGTCTTTGCAGGCCCGGATCCAGTCTTGTTCGTGTGCGCCGTCGCCCGGCTTCACCCGCGGCAGGGTTGCGGGCGGCTGCTTGTAGTCTTTTGCAAGCTCACGGGGAAGCAGGCGCAGGTTGCCCGCCCCGTGCGAACCGTGCATGATGGCGCCTTTCTCGCCCAGCAGCAGCGCGCCGTTCGAGTCAAACCGCTGGCGCGGGTCGAACTCCCTGGGCACCGGCGGAAGCAGCCGGCCGTCATACCACGTCAAGCTCACCGGCCCCATCTTGCCCCTGGCGGGGAACTGGTAGCGGACCATCGAGGCCCGCGGGTAGGTTTCTTCGGCGACTTCTTTCTCGTAGTGGGTCGTGGTGGCCTCGACGCTGGTGGGGTGGCCGAGTTTGAGCGCCCAGAATGACGGATCGAGGATGTGGCAGCCCATGTCGCCCAGCGGGCCCGTGCCGAACTCCCAAAAGCCCCGCCACGACATCGGGTGATAGATGGGGTGGTATGGGCGGAACCTGGCGGGGCCGATCCAGAGGTCCCAGTCCATGGATTCGGGGACCGGCGGCGTGTCCGTCGGCCGTTTCATAATCGGGAAATCCGACCACGGGTCGCCGCCGACCGGCCGGTCGCTCCACGCATGGACCTCGCGGACGTCGCCAATCGCCCCGTCGTCTATCCACTCGCACAACCGCCGGATCTGTTCCGACGAGTGCCCCTGGTTGCCCATCTGCGTTTGCACCTTGCATTCACGGGCCGTTTCAGTGAGTTTACGGACCTCATAGAGGTTGTGCGCCAGCGGCTTCTGGCAGTAGACGTGCTTGCCGAGCCGCATCGCCGCCATCGCGATCACCGCGTGGGTGTGGTCAGGCGTGGCGATGATGACGCCGTCGATATTGTTGGCTTCCGCGTCGAACATCTTGCGGAAGTCGCGATACCTGCGTGCTTCGGGATAGCCTTCCAAGACGCCTTTTGCGTAACCATGGTCGACATCGCAAAGCGCAACGATGTTTTCGGTGTTGCATGCGTCAATGTTGGCGCTGCCCATACCGCCAATGCCTATCGCGGCGATGTTCAGTCTCTCGTTGGGCGATATCTTCCCGGGCACCACTCGAGCCGTGTTGACGCGCGGCGTACCCGTGGCGCACCCGGTTGCGGCTGCGGCCGTCGTGGCCAGAAACGTTCTGCGTGAAATGGCATTCCTGCGCATGATGAAGCCTCCTGTTGTCACATGCGCGCCATCATATCAAAAGTGGCCGGCTTCGCCGAAGGTCGCGACTTCGCCGAAGTCGGCCCATTATTCGTTCAACCGTGAAGGGAGCCGAACGTAGGCGCGGTCGTCTCGCCCGCGCCGTCCAGACCACGGCCTGTCATCAACGAAGCAGGCTCAGACCAAAGATTGAGTGAAATGAGGAGAGCTTATTGCAGTCGGGCAGGTCATGTTTAAACCAGCGGTCGTGGCGTTGATGGCGCGGGCGGGACGACCGCACCTACTTCAGACACCATTGCTACGGCGTATACGGGACAGTGCCGGTCTTGTCGGTCTTATAGCCCCACTTCTGGACGTAGTAGTCGCCGGGCTTGAACTCGTCGCGGGTCTGTTCAAGTTTCTTTGCCAGCATTTTTTCCAGGCGCGCCTGCACCTTGTCCGCGCCGGGCTTGTTGCAGAGGTTATTGAGCTGGCAGGGATCATGCTTGTTGTCGAACAGCAGCCAGGGTCCGTTCAGGTCGCGCACAAACGTGTAGCGCTCCGTGCGGACGCCCCGGTACTCTCTCCCGCCCTTTTCGCGCGTCCACTGGCCGAACGGCGTTACACACATCAGCAGCGCCCCGTCAACGTCCGGCGTCCGCCCCCGGATGAGGTCGCGACCGTAGTCGGCGCCCTCGACGCTGCCCGGCACGTCCACCCCGCACAGGCCCAGCAGCGTCGGCATGATGTCCGGCGTGTTGAGGAGCGTATCGACTTCGCGCGGCTCGAGCGCCGCCGGGTACCGCACCAGGAATGGCACGCGGATCGACTCATCATACGGCTGCTGTTTTTTCTGCTGCCCGTGTGAACTCAACAGGTCCCCGTGATCCGACGTGAAAACAAAAATGGTGTCGGCGCCGATCCCTTCGCTATCAATTGCACGGAGGAGCCTGCCGGCGCATGCGTCGAGCGCCGCAATGTGGGCGTAATATCCCCGGAGATCTTTTTCCGCCCGTCCCGCAAATTCGGCCGGCACATTCGCCCGCAGTTTGATCGCCCGCGTCTCATACAGCCGCCGGTACTCTTCGGGCGCGGTCTCATACGGGTCGTGCGGCGGCCCGTACGACAGGAAAAGGGCAAACGGCCCGCTCGAGGCACGGTCGTGGATGTACCGGCACGCCTCGTCCGTTTGCCCCTCCGAATCGTACCCGCTCCAAGTGAGTTTTTGGTCGGTGTCGGCGTAATACGCCGAGTTGTTGTAGTCATGCGTGCATTCGAGCGCCCGCCAGAACTGGAACCCCTGGCGGCGCGCCGGCGGCGTAAACGACGACCGGCCGTGCCCGTCGATGTGCCACTTGCCGATGTAGCCCGTGTCGTAGCCGTTTTTTGCAAGCACTTTCGCGACCGTGACGGAATTCGGATCGAGCGGGACGTCGTTCACGAACAGGCCGTGCGTAAGCCAGTACTGGCCCGTCATCAGGCTGCCGCGGTACGGCGTGCAGACTGGGCAGCCGGAAACGGCATGCGTGAAATTGACGCTCTGCGCCGCGAGCCGGTCCAGGTTCGGCGTGATCACGTTGGGATCGCCGGAGTAACCCGTGGCCTGCGCACGCCACTGATCCGCGAACACAAACACGATGTTGGGTTGACGCCGCTGTCGCGCGGCCATAACCGGAGCGGCGACCGCGCCCGCCGCCATCGATGCCAAGAACTCGCGTCGTCTCATGCGCGTAATCTAACGCACAGCCGTGGCCGACGCAAGGGAGAATACGGAACGTAAAAAACTTAATAACCGTTGCGGTGCGCAGAATTGTGGGCGGTGTCCCGATGTATGCTGTCCACGATGTCCACTATGTCCACAGTGCGGTAAGCCGCAACCGAAATCGGGTATGGGGTATGGGGTTTGGGGTTTGGGGGAAGACAAGAGACCAAAGCGACATAAGCGACATAATAGGGATGACAGGGTTTGGGCGGCCCAACGGGAGAAAAGAGGGACACCCCAACAGCTGAATTTTGCGCGCGCAACAAGAAATCAAGAGGTTAGTAGTACAGTGTCCACTACGTCCACAATGCTTACTCCCTTTTCTTAATTCATCATTTCGCATTCCGCGTTCCGCGGTTTCTTTCTTCCTTTCCCTTTTCGCATTGGTTTTTTCCGTCTCTTTATGCTTAGATACACGAGCTTTGCTTGGAGAAAACATGATGGCTGGCATAACGGAAGGCCGGGGGCGGGTTCATTTCAGCGGGATTGGCGGGACCGCCATGGTCGCGGGCGCCCGGCTCGCGCTCGAGGCTGGCTGGGAAGTCCGTGGCAGCGATAACCCGCTCTACCCGCCGACCTCGCTGATGGTGGCGGCGCTGGGCGTGCCGGTCTACACAGGTTACAACGCGGCTAACCTCGATTGGGCGCCCGACTGCGTCATCATCGGCAACGTGTTGAGCCGGGGCAACCCCGAAGTCGAGGCCGCGCTCGAAC
>JAPLKX010000776.1 GCA_026387845.1 Candidatus Hydrogenedentota bacterium
GTTCCTGGCCTTTGCGTACGAAAATCAGCGGAAGGCCATCCCCCCGGAAAAGCAGCGTTACCTTTCCGCGGAATGGATGAACCAAAACATCCTGCGGAACCGCTGCTCGCCTTGTACAAAGCGCACGATGATGGGCGCTTCCGGTCCGAAGGCGACTCGCCGGCGTTTCTCCATGTCATTCCCAATGGCTTGCGCAGCTTGGAATCGCCCGATTGGGGCGGCTGGGGTGGCCGCTATGTCAGGGTCCGCGACAATACCTGGCTCGATCCGGTGTCGGAGCCGGGTTACCGCTACCCCGAGGGCCGATGGTTTACGAGTTCGGCCTGGGGGCGAACCCGGCTGAAAAAGGCCATGCCGAACGACACGGAACTGACCGCGTATCTCAAGCCGATGTGGCGCTGGATTGACGCGATTCAAAATGACTTCGCGGCGCGGGCGGACTGGTGCGTGAAGGAATTCAAGGATGCCAACCACGCGCCCGTCATCCAACTGAACGGCGCGCTCAATCGGACCGTAAAGGCCGGTGAAACTGTGAAACTAGCCGCGAGCGCCACCGACCCCGACGGGAACAAGCTCGCCTGCCGATGGTGGCAATACGCCGATGCCGACACTGCGACAGGGACCGTGCCCATCGCCAACAACGATTCGTGGGAAGAGGCGAGCTTCGTCGCGCCGAACGAACCGGGAAAGCAGGTTCACATCATCCTTGAAGTCACCGACAACGGCACGCCGCCGCTCACCCGCTACCAACGGGTCATCTACACCATCCAATGAGTCTCCCAACGCCCATCACGACAGCATGCACATCAAACATTTCTTAAAGCCACGTCGCAGCGGTTTGCTCACCTGGATCGTCGGGTTGGCAATGCCCGCAGCTCTGCTCGCGGCACCCGCACCCTTTGCCAAAGTCCACCCGCTCGAACTCGACGCGGTGCATTGGTCCAGCGGATTCTGGGCAGAGCGTTTCGCCTCGTTCCGCACCGACCTGCTGCCGTCCATGCGCCGCTTGATGGAGGATAACCACTACTCGCAGTATTTCCGAAACTTCGAGATCGCCGCTGGTCTGGCCGAGGGCGATTACCGGGGTGCCCCGTTCAACGACGGGGATTATTACAAGCTGCTGGAAGCGGAGTGCGCGACCTATGCCGTCACCCGCCTTTTCCTCGAACGAGGGATTCGGCAGAAGATTCGCTGCCGGTGTCGGCGTTTCTTCCTTGGCTGCGACGGCGGATGTCAGCAGTGCCGATAACAGGGCGGTGAGAAGAGTGAGGACGGGTTTCATGGATGCTCTTTTCATGATTCGTGATTCTCTTTTTTCATCGAAGGTGGGTGAGTTCGTGGCGGTCAGGTCGTTCCCGCGCTTCTCGTGAGAACGTAGAGGACGTGGAAAGCATCTTATTCAGCAGGTCGATATCCAGTTCCGTCGCGGGCGCGAAGGCGTCGGAAGCGGCGTATCGAAGCAGGCTGTGGTAAAGCTGTCGGGCCTCGGGCTTGTCCTGGTGGCCGGGCAAGTCGATGGCGCAGACGAGCAGCGCGCCCTTGCCCACCCTGGCCTCGAAGACGAGGCCGAGTTTGTGGTTGCGTTCGAAGTTGTCGATCACCTGGACCAGGGGGCGAAACGTTGCCGGCGTCTCGTCGAGGATGATCGGCCGGGAGTTCTTGA